>JAHZJA010000899.1 GCA_022601155.1 Deltaproteobacteria bacterium
CGTCGAATTCGGGGTGGGGCTACGAGGCGTCTCAGAGCCAGACTTGTGACAACCTGAACGACTACAACGGCCTCTACCAGGACAAGCTGATCGACGGCAAGAGAGTCCGCATCAGGACCAAGTGGATCAACGGCTCTGGGTCGTGGGTGTACACGGGGCTCACCAACGGCCTCAACGTCAGCTACTACTACGGATACTGGGACAACAACAAGTCTACGAACTACCAGATCTGTCGCAACGACGGCGTTTGCGCCTCCCAGGGTAGCAACTGGGGCTTCTAGGCTTTGGTGTCGTTCTTCCAAGATTCTCGATGAGCACAGGAGTCAGTTCCATGAAGATTCTCTATCCAACGGTGGTCCTTCTCTTTGCAGGGTGCGTTCCTGGCAGCAACGAATTGCCGACCATGGGCGACGAGCATGCGAGCGAGGACGTCGATGCCTCCGCTGCGGCAGGCGCCTACAAAGACGCCGCGTCCCCCAGCTCCCCGGCGCTCGACCGTCTCGAACAGTTCCGCGAGCCTTTTCTCGCTGCGATCGAGTCGCGTGTGGGGTATTCCACGTCAGATGTCGCCCAAGCAGTCGACGCCGCCCGAGTGAAACACTCGCTGTCATGCCTGCAACTGGCAGGGTATACGGCTTCGAGCCAGGATATTGAGCAACTCGTGGTCGTGGATCCGAACCCGGCGATGACCATGCTTGATTCTGCACTGGACACTGTCACCGCCGGCCAGACCGATGTCGAGAAGATCGGCATCCCCGAGGAGCATCTGGCCGCTTGCCTGGCCGACGCGATGGACAACATCAACCCCCGGCTGATGCTATCCAACCTCCTCGAGGAGGCGACCGTCGAGATCTCGGATCAACTCAGGACCGATCCCAAGATGCAGGCGGCGTTCGAGGCGGAGAGAAGTTGTGTCGTGCAAAGTGGATTCGACGGCCAAGTTCTCGAGCGATTCTCCGATCAAGAGTTCATGGCGTCCGAGGTCGTATTCAGCTTCTTGGTGGATGACCTCGGCCGCGACGATGCGCTCGAGGAGCTCGCGCAGCTCAGCGCTCAACGAGTCACGCTACACAGCAGCTTGCAGGCGATCGAGGACTGTGCCGACCAACGACTGAGCATCGAACGAGAGCTGGTCGTTGCGCAACAGGTCGCGTATCTCGACGCCCACCCCGGCTTCATCGACGGCGTCGCCGATGCATATCTGGAAGCGCTCGTCGCGATTGCAGGCGAGCTCGATCGCTAGCGCGGACCGGGTGCCAAGAGTACGCCTGCTGCCCAGGTCGAGCTGACGAGCACGCCGGTCGTCGTGGGAGAGTACGTTTTCTCCCGCAGCGCCCCAGGAGCCCGAGAGCGCGAGTTCGTCGCCTCCCCAGATCTGCGTGACATGCTCGGCGACGGCGCCACACAGGGGGCGTCGTCGTCGACCCGGTCCGTATCGAAACCGATCCTCGCCGAGGGACGTGGTGGGGCCAGCCCACTCGTAGACCGTATTGCCATGCCGGGCTGGAATGCGGCTGCACAATGTTCCCGGCCCGGCAATCCAAGCCACCGAGGTCGGCAACCACACCTCCATGAGCGCGGACGCGCAGACGCGGCGATATACCAACCGCCACGGCCTGGCATGGGGAACGCTGGGGCTGTTCGCGCTCACAGGCGCGTGCGCGTCGTCGGTGACCCTGCACATGCACATGGAACCAGCGGTGATGGTGGTCGGGCTCGACCTGCCGCCCGCCCCCACACTGGTCATCACCAACCGAGGGCGGACGACGGTCGGGTTCGAGTGGTGGCCGGAGCCGCTGCGGCACTGCTCGGTCGATCTTCAGTGTCCGGCCAAAGCTGCGAGCGGCGAGCCCGATGATCCTTCGCCCGTGTTCGACCTGTCATGCAACGGCACCTGGGAATCGGAGTGGATCGCCCTGCGGCCGGGTGCGTCGGTCCGATGGCCGCTCGACTTGTCGCGGCGTTGCACCATCCCGACAACGGGGGCAGACGACGTGGTGGTCACCATCGATGTGATGGTGGTGCCACGTTCCAAGCGCAGACCCGACGACGAAGCGCTGCAGCGAGCAGCGCGGCCGCTGCACCGAGAGCTTCGCGTCACACTTCAGGCAGCCCCGAGCGACGACGCCACGGGGGTCAACAGCCATCGTGGTGGACCATGACCAAGGCTGCACCCATCCGATGCCCCGATGGCTCGGCTCTCCGTCGTCCGGAGAGCCGGAGCTTGGGTGGTGGTCGTCGCGCGGGGTGAACGAAACCCAGCCGTGGGCACGGCCACAGAGCGGACGACCGTCTAGGGGCGACGGCGACGTCTACGTCTACGTCTACGACCAATCCCGATGAGCATGACCATCTGCAAGAAGAGGTCGTTGCGTTCGTTCGCGAAGCAGCCACCTCCCCCGCCGCTTCCACAGCCGCTACCGCCTCCCCCGCCGCCGGGAGGAGGAGGCGGGGGTGGTGGTGGCGGAGCAGTCTCGTCAGTGCAGGTCGCAGAGCATCCGTCGCCATCGACAGCGTTGTTGTCGTCGCACTCCTCCCCGGCTGGTCCGTTGACCAACCCGTCGCCGCAGACCACCGGGGAGCAATCGGAGTCGCAGCCGGGCGAGTTGCCCATGTCGTCGCAGGCCTCGCCTGCCATGACGTTGATCAACCCATCTCCGCAGATGGAGTCGGTGCAGTCATCGTTGCACGCCGGCGTCTCCCCGCCCATTCCGGCGCCGTCTCCATCGCATTCCTCGCCGGCTGCGCCGTTGACGATGCCATCGCCGCAGGACACCGCGGTGCAATCGCTGTCGCACGTCGGCGTCTCCCCCCCCACGCCGGCGCCGTCGCCATCGCAGACCTCTCCCGCAACGCCATTGACGATGCCATCGCCGCAGGCCGCCAGAGTGCAGTCGGCATTGCACGTGGGACTCACACCTCCATCGTCGCAGGCCTCGCCCGCGGTCACGTTGAGGTTGCCATCGCCACACGACACCGGGGTGCAGTCGTCGTCACAGGTCGCCGACTCGCCCATGTCGTCGCAGGTCTCGCCCGCGGTCACGTTGATGATGCCGTCGCTGCAATCGACCGCAGAGCAATCTGCGTTGCAGGACGCCGACTCGCCCAGATCGTCGCACGTCTCCCCGGGCACGATGATCCCGTCGCCACAGCTACACACATTGGGCGCCCCGGGGGTGTCGGTGACGGGCGTCGCTGCCGGGTCGAAGTTGCCGAGCAGAAATGACCCGACGCCGTCGCTGCAGCGAAAGATGTGTCCCGGGGACCCGGGGGGATCGACGGTCTGACACGCCGGACCCGCAGCGCACGTCGCCCCCGGGCCGTAGGGAAACTCCCCCGGCGGCCCGAGGATCGCGATCGCATCGACCACCGAGGTCCACGGGACGACATCGGGATTGCCGTCGCCGTCCCCATCGATCGTCATCCCGACGAACCCCGAGAATCCGTCGACCAGCATATGGGTCACCACATCCGAGTTCTCGAACCCCAGCGGCGTGACCAGATCCGCAGCGCCCAGCGATAGGCTGGCCTCGCCGGCTACGAACAGCCCGCTGGGCGGGATCACGTTGCCGTCGAGCAACAGTGCCATCTCGATGGTGCCCGTGGGCGAGTCGCCGATGACCAGATAGGTCAGCCCGTCGAGCGTGGCCCCGGGCGAGCCCGACAGCTCGAAGTACTCATCCACATCGAAGCTGGGTTGGTCGATCCGGATCTCGTTGATCCGAATCGGCATCGGCCCCGCCGCGGGCGACGACGAGGCCGACCACGAGGAATCCGAGTGAGCATGGGCCGCCGTACTGGCGGAGCCCACGGCGAGCAGAACGAGCGATCCAAACAATCGAGTATCGAGCATGCGGCCACCAATCGCCGCGAGTGTGCCAGAAGTCTTGCGGACGCAATCGAGCATCACGCTTCGAAATCGCGGGCCGATGCTCGATCTCGTGAATGCGACAGTGGGTCCGATGTCACGCGGTGTAGCCGGAAGCACGGACATGTGCCCGCGTTGCCGCGGACGAAACCACGCATTTCCCTCGCCCCACAACCCCCACTCGCCAGCTTCTCGATTGTCCCGCACATCCGCGGCCGGACGCGGACGTGGTCCAGCGGCACCGCCGAGCGGCCACCTTCTACACGGAATGCGCCGTCATCGACATCGCCACGCGATCTGGGCACCAACGACGCCGCCAAGGGCGGTGCACGTAGCGGCGGAGCAGGCCCTTTCCGTTCGTCTAGCCTCCGTCCGGTCTCCGTTCAGGACACGCATTCGCGCACAGACCGGTGAACGAAGGCGAGCTTGATCATGCCGCCGAAGTTGATCGCAGTCTTTTCGTACCGAGTCGCGATACGACGCGACTCCTTGGGCCAACCGATGAGCTGCTCGACGATGCTTCGGGGCGGTAGGAGGCCACGCAAGCGTCGCAGCATCTGGTCGAAGTTCCGTCCTTGTTCCAGCTGTCGAAGAATCCCAAACCGTCGACCACGGACCGTACTCACCCGGGATGTCTCGCCAGCGAGAGACCGTCGGACCGAAGGGTCGACTGAATCACACACAGCGCTCGATGCCGGCGACGAGGTCATCGTGGCTCGCTTCGGCCGCTTTTTCGCCGCAATGAACTTCTGGGGCGGCAGAGCACGCCTGAAGAGATCGCCTTCCTCGAGGAACCGGGTTCGAGCTTCTGATCCTACTGGCATTCATCGCCTGACGACCCATCTATCGGCGCCGGTGCACACGGCCCCCTACCCGGCGCCGCAAGTGTGGGACTCTCGTGCCGCCATGGTCTCCCGCGACGACTTTCCCATCCCCACCGAGGGCTTCCTTACCGCTCACACCGTCGTGGCCGGCGACCTCGCGGCCACGACCCGATTCTACAGCGAGCAGCTCGGCGGGGAGGTCGTGTGGTCACGGCAGGGGGTCGCGGCGTACATCAAGCTGTCCAACACCTGGGTGATCGTGATCGGTGGTGGCGGTGGCACACCAGACAAACCAGACGTCGTGCTCGGGACCCCGCCCGATCCGAACCGCGCTGACGCGTTCATGAACATTCGCGTCGCGGACATCGAGGCTCTCCACCGACTGTGGACCGAGCGCGGAGTCGAGTTCATCACCCCGCCGATCGACAATGGCGGCTACGAGATGCGTTGCTACATCCGTGATCCTGACGGCCGCATCATCGAGGTCGGACAGCACACGGGGATGCTGGCGGTGCTCGGCCTCGATTGATGGCGGCCGGACAGCGTCGATGCATCCTCATAAAGATGGGTGGGTTGGTCGTGTCGAGGGTCGGCAGGCCCGGGACTCAGTTGAGGTTCTCGAAGCACTCGCAGTCGCAGCCGCCTGGCCTGGCAAAGCACCAGGCGGTGAATCCAGTTGGGCAATCGGCGAGTACGACACACTCATTGTTACTGTTGAGGCCGCACAAACAGTCGGCCGCCGGGGAGACGCGTCCCCCGGTCTTGACGGATCCATGATGGAAGGTCGGTGCGTCCCCGAGGGGGGACCGATGCATTCGCGGTAGTTTCATCGCCATGGGGTCCTCTTGTGGCCTCGTACACCATCGCGGCCATCGCACTAGGCTACGGCACGAGCACGATGCCGGTAGCCCCTCGAACGGGGGGCTCGACGAGAACGCGGGCGATGTCGGCCTTCGTCGTTGCCTCACAGATGCAGCGGCGTAGTTGCCCTCGCCGTCGACGCCTCCGCAGATGGAGTCCGGCTGGGGCGACCAATGTCAGCTTGGTCCAGCGGCCGACTCCACGGTGGAGATCACCCTCGGCTGAGGGTGAAGGGGCACTCGAACTCACGGCCCGGCTGGTCAGGCGTGCCAACGGGTACTGCGGTGACGTACATCGCATCGCTGCCGGTCCACGTCATTGGGATTGGGCTGGCGTAGGAGGGTCTCGGCCTCGACCCAGAGCACGAGCCGCGGCGGATCACGGAGCCGCCCTCGGGCCTCTGCCGCTCGATGCTACATCGCACTCGCAACATCGACTCATACGGTGAGGCATGGATCAGCCAAGGGCACTCCCGTCTTTGGCGCCCATCTTCAGCTCGCGTGCGATCATGAACAGCGGGAACATCACCGCCACGGCGATCAAGAACGACAGCAGGTAGTAGACCCAGACGAACCGGACCCGATGCTTGCGCGCCTCGACGGCCATGAAGATGAAGCAGGACGCCAGCAAGAAGGTCAGATCCCAGGAGATGGACGCCGCGGCGGCGTTGACCGTGGTCGCGTCCACGAACCCGGTGATCCCCGCGTCGGGGTTGGCGCTCATGAACGCGAGGTTGTTGCTCCACGTGAAGTACAGCGCCAGGACGGCGATGACCGCATAGATCGCGATACGGACCTTCATGGGGAGGACCTACCACGAGTGGAGTTCGCCTCGGAACCGCGCCGAGCTTTGGCTCGACCGGCCGCCTCGACCCGGCGACCCCTGCCCGGGATCGACTGCGGAGCGGGCGGCGGTTCGGGCTCGGCCCGTTCGGAGGGCGGGGGCTCGGCGAGCAGGGTCCCGTCCCCGTCGCGCGGCGACCTCGGCCGAGAGCGCACGCTCGGCGGGGGCCACGTGGTCCCGCGTAGGCGACACGAATTCCCGAGTGCTCCCAAGGGATGTTGCACTGGCAACGCTCTTTGAGCGGTAGGTCGTGGACGCGCGAAAACGTGCCGCTGGCCCTGGAGAGCAGGGCCCGGCTATCGGCCAGCGTCGCTGCCCAGGTCCAGCGTGTTGATGGCTTTGTAGGCGGCCAGTCCTGGCAGGCCGAAAATCAGGCCCCAGAAAACCGGAGCAACGACGCCGTCTGAGGCATTCTCTGCCAGGCTTTCGATACTGGCGCGCGCAATTGCTGGCGAGTCCAATGTCTCCGGGTCTCTGCCTACGATACGACCAATGGCGGTCCGCGCCGCTGGCAGGTCGTTTGAGCCCAACGCTATGGCAACCGCGTTGACATGCTCAAAG
>JAHZJA010000900.1 GCA_022601155.1 Deltaproteobacteria bacterium
CTTTGTCGCGACGCCCTGATGGCAGGGTCGCACCGCTGTGCCGGCCCGGTGGCGCTGAGTCTGCAGCCGGGGACCCGGGCGTGGATCCGCGGCCCCAATGGTGCGGGCAAGACCACGTTGCTGCGAGCACTCGCCGCGGCCTCCACCCTGCCGCCCGAGCGGATGTTCCATCTTCCACAGGTCCTCACCCCACAGCGAGGTCAGCACCTGATGGAGCAGCTGCGACGAGCCCCACCCGAGGACCGTGGCCGTACGCTGCAGCGGGTGGCCGCGCTGGGGGTCGACCCCGGGCCCCTGTTGCGCTCGGCCGCGCCGTCGGCGGGCGAGCTGCGCAAGCTGGCCCTGGCCCATGGACTCGCGCAGCCCACGTGGGTCTTGCTGATGGACGAGCCCACCCACCATCTCGACCTGCCCTCGGTCGAGCGCCTGGAGGCCGCGCTGGCCGAGTACCCGGGCGCCCTGGTGTTGGTGAGCCATGACCAACGGTTCGCGACCGCCTGCACCGACGAGCGCTGGACGCTCGGTGATGGCGAGCTGTCGCGCGACTGAACGCCGTCCGGTCGATGCACCACAGCCCGCTGGCCCGCCCCGGTGCATCGACCGGGGGGGCGGCGGCAGCGACAAAGACCGACGAAGCGACGAATTGGGCCCAAGCAATGGTTGTGCCGTGCCCGCACGCTCCCCGATACTGGCCCCACGGTGATGCGGTCGAGGATGACGATGTTCGTAGTGGCGGCGACGCTGCTGGCCCCGGGGTGCGACACGGCGCCGCCTCCCGAGCCTTCACTTCCGCGTGCCGCCCTCACCGACGCCCCCGCTCGAGCGCCAGATCGCGGCAAGGTTCGTGGCGGGCAAAAGGTCATGCGCGCGGTCCGATGGCCCGCCGACTCGGCCCGGGACCCACAGGTCTACGGTGCGCTCGACGAGCAGTCGCGCGCGGCCGTCGACGCGTCACCCGTCCCGGTCCTGCTGCCCAACGGCCCCCTGTCGTTCGAACGACAGCAGGTGATGCGCGGACCCCAGTGGTACGCGTTCTCGGGAGCGCGCCACGGCGTGACGGTGAGCGTGCAGGCCAGCGGCCAGGCTCGTGTGTATCCGGGGGTCAAGCCGGTGCCGGGCAGCCACACCCTGCGCGACCAAGAGGCGTTCGTCTCCAGCAACGAAGGCATCTGGGCGGCGAGCTGGATCGAACACGGCGTGGCCTACGACGTCAGCTTGGAGTGCGCCCCCGTGGATGACCCACCGTGCAACGACGAACACACGCTGGTCGCACTGGTCGAGGGCCTGGTCTACGTCGGCGGCGACGAGGGGGCACGACGATGATCGGCAACCGCCCAAACGGCTGGGGACTGCTGGCGCTCGCCGGGGTCGCCCTCACCACCACCAACAGTCGCGCGGGACAGCCCGAGCCGTTCGAGTACATGCCACCTGGCGTGCTCACCCCCGGCTCTGGCGAAGGGCGTGTGGACGAGACCGTCTACGCACCGGGCATGCGCTTCCCCATGGAGAACGGGCCCGCCTTCGCCAACTCGCAGGTGTGGGGGCACGGCGGCGGCCAGGGTCCCGGCGGAGGCCAGTGCTCCACCGAGAACTACAGCTACCCGTGGTGGGACAACTACTGCGAGACCCGCTCGTGGGACATGCCCCTGTGCCCGGCAGGTATCGGGCACCAGGGTCAGGACATCCGGCCTGCCACCTGCGACGACGGCTTCCACTGGAACGTCGCGTCCGATGCCGGCACCGTGACCAACATCGGCAGCTACTCCGTCTACGTGACGGCCGCGGACGGCACCCGCTACGACTACCTCCACGGTGCCAGCAACATCGTGTCCAGCGGGCAGGGGCTCGACCGCGGCGAGCGGATCAACCTCGTCTCCAACGAATTTGGCGGCACCCCAACCACCATCCATCTGCACTTCAATATCCGGCAAGACGTCGCGGGCCTGGGCTTCGTGTTCGCGCCCACGTACATGTCCCTGGTCTCGGCCTACGAGGAGCTGTTCGGCCTGGTGGGCAACGGCCAGGGCGCGGTGTTGCTGGACGAGAGTGACTGCGACGCCATCGTGGGCTGGGCGCAGAGCGGCGACGACCCCGAGGGCGCAGCGACCGTGCTGCTCTCGTTCGACGCGCCCCACGACGATCCCAATGCGACGGTGATCGAGGTGCTCGCCGATCGCCCCCGCGAAGAACTGTGCGACACGCTGGGCTCGTGCAACCACGGCTTCGAGGCCGAGGTCCCGCTGCTGCTGCGCGATACCCAGACGCACCCCGTCTATCTATATGTCTCGGGCCAGGGCGGAACGCCGGTCGACCTCGACGACAGCCCGTTTTCGTTCTCGTGCGATCCGCCTCCGCTGCCCGATGGCGTGCGGCGCCCGCTCGAGAGCCCCGAGGTCATCGCAGCCTGGTCGTTCTCGCCGCTGTGGCAGGTGGCGTGGGCGCCCGCGCCCCAGCTCGCCGCGCTCGATCAGGGCTTGGCGTTCCCCGAGCGCCCCGTGCTCGTGACGCGCGAGGGCGGGGACACGCGATGGCTGATGGACCCTGGCTACAAGCGACGGGTCGACAACGAGGACATCGCGGCGGCCTGGGGCCTTGCGTGGAACGACGCCGAGCCGTGGCCGGCCGAGGTGCTCGATGGAGTCCCCGAGGGCAGTGCCCTGCGCCCTGCCCCGTTCCTGGTGACCAGTGACGACGGCACCATCTACGCGATCGACGATGCCCAGTGTCCGCTAGACGACGATGGGCAGACCGACC
>JAHZJA010000901.1 GCA_022601155.1 Deltaproteobacteria bacterium
AGGGCGGCGCTGCAACGTAGGTGGCGCGGCACTGTTGTCGGCGAAGCCGCGAGCGCTGGACTACACCGTGTGGGGCAGCCCGTTGACGACTTCGACGCCGCGCACGCGTACGGCGTCGGGGACGGTTGGGCCTACCGGATGGACGCGGGCGCGGTGGCTTCGCATCGAACACCTCCGTGGCCTACGGCCGCTGCGATCTCGGCGGCTAGCGCGGGTTGCCGTCGCCGGGTTCGCGGCCGCGGATCCACCACCAGGCGAGCGCGAGCCCGGCGAGCACGGCAACGCCGATGATCCCCATGTAGATCGTCCACGGCCCACCGTGGCCGTGGCGAGCCAGTCGCCACGCCTGGACCGACAGGATGTCGGGCGGCATCGACCAAAACCCCCACAGCGGGCTGGCGCTGGGGATCCAGTGCGAGCGCGTCAGGTAGTCCATCTGTGGGGTGCCCGTGCCGATGAGCGACCACATCCACTCGAAGATGCTGTGCAGCGACAGGTGGAGCTCGACCAGGCCGCACGACACCAGCGCGACGATTGTGCCGAGCCGACGGCTGCGGCGGGCTCGGGGCAGGTCGGCCAAGACCTCGGCCAACGGCAGCAGCAGCAGCGGGATCATGGGCACCAGGTAGCGCGGTCCGATACCCCAGCCGCCCCACCAGTCGCTCCGCGTGGAGACGAATGCCCAGCGCACCACGAACATCGCGATGACCATCCACGCTGCCGCACGCTGTCGGTTCACCGCGCGGCGCCACCCGAACAGGGCGACGATGAGCGCGGGCGAGTACAGCAAGATGCTGCGCCCGGGGCCCACCAGCTGACCTACCATCCCGGGTATCGGATCGACGAAGTAGCCGTAGTGATCGTAGCGGCCCGTCTGCCAGGGATCACCGAAGCGCTGCGCCTGCGTCACGGCGAGCAGCACCGGGCCGACGAGCCCCAGCAGCACCGCACCCACCCACGCCGGGCGCTCGCGCGACCACGCGCGATCGAGGTGAATCGGCACCAACGCGTAGCCGAGCAGGCACGGGACCGCCAACAGGTTGAGCACGTGGGCGTGCAACGACAGCCCTGCGACCAGGCCGGCCATCCACAGCCAGTAGCGATGGGAGCCACCGCTGCGATCGGCGGCGCGTCCTCGGTGATATCGGGCAATGCCCCACGCGCAGGCCAGCAACATCACCGTCGACAGTGGCTCGGACAAGAACGTTCCGCTGTAGGGCCACGCCGAGGTGCCGAAGGCGTAGACCAGGGCGGTGCCCATCGCGACGCGGTCTCGATGACCCAACGCGCGTAGCCACTCCATCAACAGCAGGGCCGCGAACGCGACCATGAAGCAGTTGGTGAGGCTGGCCATCAGCCGGGGCCAGTCGTCGCGCGGCGATCGACGATGCATGAGGTAGTGATCGGATCGGATCACATGACGCCATGCGGGCGGGGCCCGGGTGATCGCGGCCCGGCCTACGCCGTAAAGAGGCAGCGCGACGATCGACTGGCCATGCCCGAAGAAGCCGTAGCGCCGACCGTCCACGCCGGGGGCCCACCCAAAGCTGCCCGACGGGCGACCCTTGGGCTCACCGGTACGCTTGGGGATCCCCTCGATGGCGAGATCGCCCCGCTCCCACATCGATCGTGTGGTCTGGAAGACGATCTCGTCGTCGGGAAACAAGATCCGTCCTGGCGCGAAGCACAGGTACGTTGCCGCGCACAGCAGCCACAGGGCGAGGCGCGGTCGGAACCCCACGACGTCGGGAGCACTGGCCCGGTGGCCGGGCCTGCTGAACTCAGCCCGAGGTGCCGCCCGGATCCGAGCTACACATCGAGGTGTCGAACGTGCACATCATCTGGTCGCACGCGAGCGTGCCGCCGTTGAGGCCCAGGCTCTGGCAGTCGAAGTTCTGGAGATCGGCGCCGTCGCACTGCTCGCCGGCGTCGATGACCCCGTTGCCGCAGTTTCCGTTGTTGCCGTTGTCGTCCACCGGCCCAGTGGTGTTCACGCCGCCGCCGCTCGAATCCACCGTTCCAGTGGTGCTCGTCGCGCCGTTGCCGGGTCCACCCGTGGTCGTCGCAGCTGCCGTGCCCGACCCCGATGAGGAGGTGTTCATCCCCATCGAGTTACCGACGGTGAAGTTCGCCGGGTCGTCCACGTCCTGCGCGCACCCCATGAGTCCCACGAGAACGAAAGCCAATGACCCCTGCCGCAACATGAACCCACTTTGTCCCGAACATGAGCGTCCGGTCAAGCAAAGACGCTCGCGTCCGCTCACGATGTAGGTGCGAAATTCAGCCCGGGAAACCCGGCGTTTGCGGTGTCCCGGGCGATGGCGGGGTCGGGATTCTCTCCAAAACCACGCGATGCACGCCGATCCGCACGGTGGGCACTCCCCGCCGATGGGCTCATTCGCGCTTCTTCATCCCGCGGATCTGCCACAAGGCAATCGATCCTCCGAACAACACTCCGAAGCATGCGCCGACGATCGGACCCCATCCGCCGGACTCTTCCGATTCCGGTTCGGCCGCGGGTTCGTGCTGCGAGCGTAGTGCTGCCTTCGCTCCTGCCGGGACCAGCACGATGCCCGTGGTCCCGAGCGCAAGCACCAGTACGAACCAAGCACGACGAGGGGCCGAGGGGCGAGACATCGGTGACCAGGATAGCAGTGCGGTCATGGGTCGGTGCAATCGGGGGCTCTGACCCTCAAACGCTGTTTCTCTCGCGAATCCGCGCTCTCTGCGCTTGATCGCTCGTCCTACGGCACGATAGAGTCTAGATGGTGCTGGGGGGCGCACAAACTGACCCCGTGATGGCCGGGGCGGGGCTACAGCTGGGCAAGTACCAGCTGATCCGTCGTCTTGCCACCGGGGGTATGGCCGAGCTGTTTCTAGCTCGGGCCAGTGCGATCCATGGGTTCGAGAAACTCGTCGTGCTCAAGCGCATTCTGCCGCAGCACGCCGAGAGCGAAGACTTCATCCGCATGTTCCTGGCCGAGGCCAGGCTCGCGGCGACGCTGCACCACCCCAACATCGTGCAGGTCTACGATATCGGGGAGCAGGATCAGGCCTACTTCTTCACCATGGAGTATGTGCAGGGCCAGGACCTGCGCCGCTTGGTGAGGGCCGCGCGGAAGGCCAAGCGCGTGCTCCCCCTGGAGCACATCCTGCACATCGTGATGGGGGTCGCCGCCGGCCTCAATCACGCCCACGAGAAGATAGGCCTCGACGGCAGACCGCTCGGTATCGTTCACCGAGACGTGTCGCCGTCGAACGTGTTGGTCACCTACGAGGGCGGCGTGAAGATCGTCGATTTCGGCATCGCAAAGGCCGCTACGGC
>JAHZJA010000078.1 GCA_022601155.1 Deltaproteobacteria bacterium
CCACCATCACCTGCGCCGCGTTGATCATGCTCGTGGAACGCGACAACGCATGCTGAGGCTCGTCGGGCATGGTGCGGATCGACCCCTCGAATTCCCGCCGCGCCGCATCGAGATCCCCCGTGCGCCGATACATCGCCCCCAGGGCGTTGTGGACCATGGCCAGCACGACACCGTCGCCTCCCGCTCGGCTCACCTCGGCGCGCGCATGCTCGGCCCAGGTCCCCGCCGCCTCCACGTCACCCGCGTTGCCGTGGATCCACACCAGCCGGGCGGCCACGCCTCCTGCCAAGCCCACATGACCGTGCTCCGAGGCCATGAAGTAGGCCCGCTCGAGGTCGGCACGCGCGGCCTCGTCTTGGTCCAGATGGCGGCGCATCAGACCGCGACGCTCGAGCGCCTCGGCCAGCAGCGGCGGCTGGTCGACGCGCTCGGCCTGCTCCACCACCTGCTCCGCGCGGGCCAGCGCGTCGCGCAACCGGCCCATCTCATAGGCGGCCGTCACCCGCCGCAGCGCCGACCGTATCCGCGACGCCGCGGCCATGACCTCGGGCGACGGCGACCACCCCACCCGCGGGACGTCCCAGCACTGTTCCGGATCGGGGAGCGCACCGATGGCTCCCGCGGTCTGCTCGACCGTCGCACGCTCGTCCGCGCCACCCACGACGTCGAGCAGTGCAGCCAAGGCGTCTGCACGCCCACGCAGGCAGGCGATCCTGCGGTCGCGCAGCGCGGACTCGGCTCTCGGGGTCGCCGTCGCGCAGGCGCGCCGTCGCGCGTGCTCCCACCGCCTGGCCCAATCATCCACGCGGTGCGCCAGCGCTTCGGATCCGGGACCGTCGCCCTGGTGCACGTGTGACAGCAAGGTCTGGCGTTGCTCGGTGTTCCACACCCGCGCCAGGCCATCCTCGCCGTCGCACGGCCCTGCCGTGGTGGGCCGCGCCGCCATGCCCACCGCTCCCAGCACTCCGGTCGCCACGCCCAACGTCCACGGCCACCGTCGGGCGGTGCGCTCACCCAGGGCGTCGAGCAACGCGGTGACCGACGACCACCGCCGCGCGGGCTCGGGGTCGAGCCCTCGGATCAAGGCCCGCCAAAGACGCGCCGAGCCGGGAACGGGCGGACCCGGACGCTGCGGTGGCGCGCCTGCTTTTTCGATCCCCAACATCTCCACGGTCCGCCCCCCGTACGGCGGTGAGCCCGTCAGTCCGGTCCACAGCGAAGCGCACAGGGCCCACTGGTCGCTGGCCGCCGTCGCAGGCTCGCCGCGATGCTGCTCGGGCGACATGAACAGCGGTGTACCCACGATCGCGCCCTCGGCCGTCATCTGACTGTGGAGCAGGCCCAGCCCTCCGCGCGGCTGGCTGGGCAGGGTGTCCGAGCTCGTCGAACGCAATCGTGCCAGCCCAAAATCGACCACCCGCACGCGCCCGTCGTCGCCCCGCAGCACGTTGGCAGGCTTGAAGTCGCGATGAACCAGACCCAGGCCGTGGGCCGCGGCGAGGCCACGGCCGGCCTGGACGTACGCCTCCACCACCGCTTTCCAGCGCGGACGTGCCCGCCGGATCCAAGCCCCGAGGCTCTGACCCTCGATCAAGTGCATCGCAACGAATACCCCGTCGGGCGAGTGGCCCACGTCATAGATGGGCACCACGTGCGGGTGCGACAGTCGTGCCAGGGCCTGCCCTTCTCGCAGCAGTCGCGCCGAGGCCGAGGCGGCCCCGGGATCGTCACCGCGGCGGCGCACCAACTTGAGCGCGACCTCGCGATCGAGCGTGGGGTCGTACGCGCGCACCACCACCCCCATCGCCCCCTCACCCAGGCGGCCGAGAACGCGATAGCGACCCACCGTGGGGCCGATGTCGTCGTCCGGCATGGGTCTTCGAGCATACGCGTGGCGTGGTGGTACCGTCCAAGCAGTGGGCGGACCGCAGCAAACGCCGGGTGGCGAGACAACGGTGTTGCCTCCCGACGAGCCCGAGCGCACGGAGCCGACCTCCCCGCCCATGGAGTGGGCGCTGGTCGTCATCTGGTGTGACGCCGAGCCCGAGCGCCTCGGTGAGGTCATGGCCATGCCCAAGGGCCAGTCCACCGTGGCGGAGCTCGGCCGCGGCCCTGGCCACCCGTCGGGCCCACCGCGTCTGGAACCCGTGCGTCCGCGCCCGGGCGTCGACGAGCCCGCACTACCGCTCGGCCTTCGCGGGGTCTCCCGCAGCCAGCTACGGCTGAGACGACGGAGCGCGGGCGGCCTGGCCGTGGAGAACATCGGGCGCTGCGCCTTGTTGGTCAACGGCGCGGTGCAGCGCGAGGCCAACGTCGGTGCAGGAGACGTGCTCGAGCTGCGGCAGCAGATCGCCTGGCTGTGCGTACGCCGACCTCGGCCCTTGCCTCCGGTCCGCGACTTCCCCATGGCGCGGCATCTACGATTCGGCCACGCCGACGCCCTGCACCTGGTGGGGGAGAGCCCCGCCGCGTGGGAACTTCGCGAGCGCATCGCCTTCTCCTCCGCCCGCGAGGGCCACGTGTTGGTGCTGGGGGAGAGCGGCACGGGCAAGGAGCTCGCGGCACGGGGCATTCACGTGCTCTCCAACCGTGGTCGCAATCGTCTGGTCTCGCGCAGCGCCGCCACCCTCCCCGAGGGCCTCATCGACGCCGAGCTGTTTGGTAACGCCGCCAACTACCCCAACCCGGGCATGAAGGAGCGGCCCGGGCTCATCGGGCAAGCCGACGGCGGCACGTTGTTCTTGGACGAGATCGGCGAGCTGCCCGGTCCCCTCCAGACGCACCTGCTGCGCGTGCTCGACAGCGACGGGGAGTACCAGCGACTGGGCGAGGCCAAGTCCCGCCGGTCCAACCTCCGCTTCGTCGCCGCCACCAATCGGCCGCTGACCGACCTCAAGGACGATTTCGGGGCACGCTTCCCGCTGCGCCTGCGGGTCCCCAGCCTCGATGAGCGTCGCGAGGACATCCCCTTGCTCGCTCGCCATCTGCTGTTGGGCATCGCCCGCGAAGACTCCACCCTGCGCGAGCGCTTCTTCGACACCACCACCGAGGGTGTCTCGACGCCTCGCCTCGATCCCGCGCTCATCACCGCCTTGGTCCGCCACGACTACTCGCTCAACATCCGCGAGCTGCTCGCGGCCCTGTGGTCGGCCCTCGCCAGCAGCACGGGAGATCGAATCCTGCTGACCCCCGAGGTAGAGATTGCGGCGCCCGAGACCGATGAGCGCGAGCAGTCGTACGTCAAGCCCGACCAGCTCGACCCCGCCGCCGTGCAGGCCGTGCTCGACGCCAACGACGGCATGCAGGAGAAGGCCTGGCGAGAGCTGGGGCTGAAGAATCGGTTCGTGCTGATCCGGTACATTCGGAAGCACGGCCTGGTCGTGAAGCGATCCGAGTAGCGCGACGCCCCTGACGTTTCGCCAGCGGTCGCATCACCTGCGGTCGTCTCACCTACGGTCGCGCCCAGTGGTGGTGGGCGAGTCACCGAGTTGCTCGAGGAGCCGTCGACTCACCCTCGACACGTCTGTCCACGGAGCCCACCGGACTACCTGCTGACAGACTCCCAGGGCTGCGATTTGCGTGCCGTGCTCGTCGACTCTGCTGGCGGAGTTCGACCCCATGCGCACTCCACCGCGGGCCGTTGTCACTCGCGCCCGCCCGGGCCGCTAGCCTCGACTTTGGCGGTTTTCCAAGGGCCACAACGCCGTCAGCGGCAGCTTCCCTGGCGAGGCGGCGCTTCGAAGGCGCATCGGGTCATGCGTCGAGGAGCGAAAACACTGCCACAGCGGTCGGGGGCGGTGTTGTGGCGCGTGGAAGCCGCCAAAGTCGAGGCTGGCCGATTTGACTGTCGCGGATCCTGCCCCTATTCTCAACTGGTCGGACCATCCGACAAATGGCTCACAATGGCATTCGAGCGCGTAAAACGGCTCAAGGTGGCCGAACAGGTGGTTGGCGCGATTCGCGGGGCGATCGTGCGGGGGCAGTATCAGGCGGGAGACACACTGCCCTCGGAGCGGGTGTTGGCCACCCAGTTCGGGGTCAATCGCTCGTCGGTCCGCGAGGCACTGCTGCGGCTCGAGGCCTGGGGCCTGGTGCACATCAAGCAAGGCGGCGCGACCCGAGTTCGCGATGTCTTCTACAGCGCCGGGCTGCACATCCTTCCGTATCTGGTAGCGCCCGATGATCGCATCGACGACAAGCTGCTGGCCGATGTGTTGGCGGTGCGGGTGATGTTCCTGGCGTGGACGGCCGAGCACGCCGCCACGCATGCCACCCCCGACGACGTCGAGCAGCTACGCCAGACGGTGGCTGCGCTCGACGACGCCACCGACGCGCAGACCCTCCAGCGGCTGGACTTCGAGTTCTTCGAACACCTGGTCGCCGCGGGGCGCAACCGGGTGCTCACCCTGTTCACCAACGCTCTGCGCGAGATCTACGACGTCAATCGCGAGCACATGGCGTTCCTGTATCGCGAGTCGTTCGATGCCTCGCACCATCGGTCGGCCGTGGACGCCATCGCCGACGGCGACGGGGCCGCGGCCGCACGGGCGATGCGGGCCTACGGCGCCCGTGGAACGGAGGCACTGGGTTGAGCACCTCCCCTGGCTTGTTCATCACCGGGTTTCCGGGGTTCATCGGGCAACAGCTGGTACAGCGGCTGCACGCCGAGCACCCCGACGCCACGCTGTACCTGCTGGTCGAGCCCCGCATGGTCTTCGAGGCCGAGCGCCGCTGCCGTCGGCTCGAGCGCGACGAGCCCGGGCTGGCGGGGCGCTGGCGACTGGTCGTGGGCGACCTGCGCGAGCACGGGCTGGGCATCGACGAGGCGAGCCTCGCTCAGCTCCGAGACCACATCACGCACGTGTGGCACCTGGCGGCGCTGTACGATCTCGCCGCGACGCAGTCGGCCGCCTATGCCGTCAACGTCACGGGCACCCGGCGGTTGCTCGATCTGTGCGAGACGCTGCCGGGCCTGCAGCGGCTGCACTACGTGTCCACGTGCTACGTCGCGGGTAGCCGCAGCGGCACGATCTACGAGGAAGACCTCGACCACGGCCAAGAGTTCAAAAACCACTACGAGTCGACCAAGTGCTGGGCCGAGATGGAGGTCCAGGGTCGGTGGGGCCGCCTCCCCACCACCATCTATCGGCCCGCCATCGTCGCCGGGCACTCGCGCACGGGCGTCGCGGCCAAGGCGGACGGGCCCTACTACATCGTCCAGCTGCTGCTGGCGATGCCGCGGTGGCTGCCGATGCTCCATGTGGGCCCCTCGCGCGCCACGTTCAACATGGTGCCGGTCGACTTCGTGGTGGAAGCGATGGTCCGCCTGTCGAGGCAGGAACAGACCGTCGGGCAGGTGTTCCACCTCGCCGACCCGAACCCGTGCACGGCGCGAGAGCTGATGGACCTCACCCTGCACACGCTGGGACGCCCGGCGGCGGTGGGCCGCGTCCCCCTGCGGCTGGCCAACGCAGCACTGGGTATGGGTGCGGTCGGTCGTGCCCTCGGCATCCCGCCGCAGTCGCTGGCCTACCTCGACCACCCCGCTCGGTTCGACGTGAGCAACACCGCCGCAGCGCTGGGCGACGCGTTGTTGTGCCCCCGGCTGGCCGACTACTGGCCCACCTTGGTCGCCTACGCCCGGGCGCATCCCGAGCTGTTTCGGAGAGCATCGTGAACGCACCCATTGCCGGTCGACCACCGTGGCTGATGGCCCACGACGACGTCATCACCCTGCGCTACCAGGTCGCCCGACGGGCCCAGGCGCAGTGGGCTGCCGTGCCCGCCGCCCAACGGGCGCGGCAGCTGGCCCGCGCCGCCGACTGGATGCTCGACCACGCCGACGAGGTGATCGCCACCATCGTCCACGAAAACGGCAAGCGACCCGTCGAAGCGCTGGGGCACGAGCTGTCGGCCTCCGTGGCCAACATTCGGTGGCTGTGCGAGCACGGGCCGGCGGCGCTGCGCCCCCAAGACGTGCCCCTGCCGCTGATGCCCCACCGCCGCGCCGAGCTGCGTCGTGAGCCGTGGGGGGTGGTGCTGGTCATTGCTCCGTGGAACTTCCCGCTGTCGATCCCGCTGGGTCATGTGTTCGCGGCGCTGCTGGCCGGCAACGCCGTCATTCTCAAGCCCAGCGAGATCACCCCCACCATCGGCGCGCTCATCGACGACATCCTGGCCGACTGCGGGCTCCCGGCCAACCTCGTGGGGCTGGTCCAAGGCGATGGGAAGGTGGGTCAGCGACTGATCGCAGGCCGCCCCGACAAGATTCTGTTCACGGGCTCGCTCGCTACTGGGCGCAAGGTGATGGAAGCCGCCGCCGCGGTGCCCATCCCCGTGTGCATGGAGCTGGGGGGGGTCGATGCCATGATCGTCCTGCCCGACGCCGACCTCGACCTGGCCTCCTCGGCTGCCGTGTGGGGCAGCATGTTCAATGGCGGGCAGGTCTGTGCCTCGGTCGAGCGTCTGCTGGTCCACGAGTCGATCCGCGAGGCCTTCGTCGGCCGCGTGGTCGACAAGGCCCGCTCGCTCGAGCCGGCCACGGATCTCGGACGCATCACCGCACCACGGCAACGCGACGTGTACGATCGTCACCTCGCCGACGCCCGCGAGCGCGGCCTGACCATCCGGTGCGGCGGCGACTACTGCACCCCCGACACCCTGGCCCCCACCGTGGTCGAGGGCGAGGGTATCGAAGACGCGGCGGTCTATCGCGAAGAGACCTTCGGCCCGATGCTCGCGGTGCGGAGCTTCCGACGCGACGACGATGCGGTGCGCATGCACGAAGAGCTCGACGGAGGGCTCACCGCCTCGGTGTTCTCGCGCAACGAGGCCCGGGCCGCCGCGGTGGCCAGCCGCCTGTCGGCGGGCCTGGTCTCCATCAACGACGTCGCGGCCACCCTCCACGCCCTGCCGCAGCTGCCGTGGGGTGGCGTGGGGAGCTCGGGCTTCGGCCGCAGCCACGGCATCGAGGGGCTGGTCGCGCTCACGCGCTCCAAGGTGGTCGACACGCCACGGGCGGGGGGCTTGGGTTTCAAGCGGCCGTGGTGGTTTCCCTACGACGCAACCCAGCGCGAGGTCATCGCTGCCCACGCCCGACTGGTGGGCTCGGGCAGCCTCCGTAAACGGGCTCGGGCCGCCGCCGACCTGGGCCGCTCCACCCTGCGGCTGCTGCTGCGTCACCCACGGCTGTAGCGCCATGCGATCGGTGAAACGAGCCTCACGATGACGGGCGTGTCCTTTTTCGAGGTGATGCGTGGCGACCTGTTCGATCGCTGGGGACGTCGCCATCCGGTCGACTTCGAGATCAAGGCCGAGGCCCGCGCCGCAGGCAGCTTTGCGCGGTCGGGCCGGGCTCGCATCACGGGCATCGTCGACGTGGCACCGTGGGCCACCCGGGCGCCGCTGCAGGGCGAGATCACGATCTCGCTGCTGCGCAAGCGCCGAATCGAGTACCGCTTCGACTTTTGCGACGAGCATGGCGTGGAGTACCAGCTGCGCGGGCGCAAGGATCTTCGCCTGCGACGGCCGCTCGAGTCGTTCACCAAGATGACCGCCACGCTTCGTCAGGGGGAGCACGAGGTGGCCCATGGCGAGCTTCGGTTCGATCTCAACCAGGTGCTGGCCTTCTTCGGCTCGTGGTGGCCGGGGTCGAGCATTCGCACCTCGCCCGTCGTTGCCCCCGCGGCCACCCCCGCCGTGCTCGGTGCCCACGAGCGGACGCTGATGGCGGCCCTGGTCGAGGCCACCATCGTCGCGGGCGAGCGCGTGCCCGCACCCGATGCGCAGACCCTCGAAGATGCGGTGGCTCAGCTCGCCGCCGCGCCCCGCCGTGTGCGGCAGGCGTTTCGGGCGGGGCTTCGGTGGCTGGATGCCACCGCCTTGCTGCGTACGGGCCGGAGGTTCGCGGCTCTGCGCCCCGGCGCCCGGACCGAGCTGCTGCAGTCGCTGGCCACCGGATCGCAGGTCGC
>JAHZJA010000902.1 GCA_022601155.1 Deltaproteobacteria bacterium
CAACCACGGGGCCAGGGCGGCCCCCGCCGACAGGGGAAGGAGCACGCTGAACAGGACGACCGCGAAGCTGTCGGTCGTCGCCTGGAGGGCGGCCCGCAACGAACGGAACCACGCCACCTCGAGGGCGAAGGTCGCGAACCCCGTGCACACCACGATGGTGCGAGCCACCGAGGGCGGCAGTGGCTCGATGGCTGGGTCCGACCCGGCGTCACCCCGTTCGCCGTCGATCGGGGCCGGTTGTCGCGACGACCACAGGATGAGGAGCCCTCCGATCAGCAGGTCGATGATGCTCGCCAGCGAAGCGGTCAGACCCACGCCGAGCCCGGGAATGGCCACGAACGAGACACACACGATGCCCAGGGCTGCGCCCGCGATGTTGCTCCCGTACAGCCGCCCGATCGAGAGGTCGCGCTGCTCGGCTACACCGACGAACACGGGAATGGTGGCGCCCATGCACGCCGCGGGAATGGCGAGGAGCGCCAACATCCCCGCCAAGTGGACCACCGGAGCCATGCCGGGCGACCATTGCCACACGGCGGTGTCCAACGAGGTGAGCAGCCCGAACCCCGGCTCCACCGCTTGCCCGCACAGTCCGATCAGCACCTCGAGGAGCCCCCAGACCCGAAGGAGGTTGGCCTGCGGGCGACGCCCGAGCCACCGACCAGCGAGCGCCGCGCCGCCGGCGAGGCCCACCGACAGCGCGATCAAGGTCAGCGCGGCGCCCTGCGACGAGACACCGATCGCCAGGGCCGTGTGGTGAAGCCACAGGATCTCCCACGCCAATCCGGCGAGCCCACCGAGGGCGGCGACCACGTACAGCATCACCGATCGCAGATCTACCACGGGAGCGCGATGCCGAGTCGGCGGTTTTCTCGGCGCGTGCTCTTGGCCCGCGGTTCGACTGGGAGCGTCGCACGCCGCTGATCGTGGATGCTCGGACCTCGTGGCGTAGCTGACGGGCGTGACGCGAGCTCGGACCTCGCATCAACCACGTCGCCGGAGCGGGATTCTCACTCTCCTCCCAGCGCTCTCTATCCAGTGCTTCTGTTCTGCCTGCCTCTTGGAGTCAGTCGGGGCCAAAGCCGAGCGTAGTTTGGCGTGTTCGGGGGCGACGCCTACGCCGAGGACGTCGCGCCACCGGCCTTCACGGCTCGGCGGATCCGGTGCTCGTAGTGCTGGCGGGCTTGCGAACGCCTCCGAAGGCGGAGGCTCGACGACAGCGGGCGCCACCGCAAGTCTCCAATGTCCCACAGAGCGCGCAGTCGAGGCGCGCCCCGGGGCCGCCGAATGTCATGGCCCGTGGGACCGGTGGGGCTCTCGACCCGACGGCCAGGGTGGGTCCAGTAGCCACGATACGCTGGACTCGACTCCGAGCACACGCTCGAGCTGCCACCCCCAGTCACAACGGCTGTTGCGCTTGAGCTCCCGCAGGTGGGCGAGGGCCTCGGCCGGGACGGGCTGCTGGTCCGCCAGCGCGTTGATGAAAGACAGCCAGTAGTAGAGACCTGGCATGTCGCGTGCGGTGGCCCGTTCGATGAGCTGGTCCCAGTCCACGCCAGGGGCACCCGCCAACTTCGCGCAGTAGAACAACCCCTTGGGCGAGGTCCGCGCGCGGCTCGCCACGTTGAGATACTCGCGGTGCAGGCAGATCCACAGGTCGTCGGTCGGCCCGAGTCCGAGCATGCTCTTCGCGAAGGGACTGTCCACCGCCCGTTCGAACAGGGGGCCGGGATCGTCGTCTTTGAACAACCCGTGGTGAAGGTCGATGCAGACCTGAAGCACCACCGTGTCACCCGAGATGTGAATGCCCCGGTGCTCGAGCATGCGATGGGTGCGGGGGGGGAGGTCGCGCAGGGCTTCGACATCGTCCGTCGTCAGCTCCTGCCGCTCGACCCGGACGAACGGGAGCAGCTCGTAGTGCGTCGCTTCGATCCTCATGGCCTCCAGGCCATCGTAGTCGACCCACGTGTGCCCCTCGGGGTCGTAGACCGCCTGTACGTAGCCTTGGCTGTACAACCGTCGACGTGCCATCCCCAGGGCCTGGCGGCCGACCAGGACGTCGATGTCTGCGTGCGTCCCCAATGGCTGCGAGCCACAATAGCGCTCGATGTGATCGCTCCCCTTCAGCACGATTGCGGTGATTCCATCATCGTCGAACCACTGGCCAAGTTCGACGAGGGCGCGTCGTTGTGCCTGCCATAGTCGAGTGGCGAGCCGGTCGAGGATGGGGACGGGGGTCGGTAGCCTGGCCGCCGCCTCCGGCTGGAGTACCCGGCACAGGGTGACTCCAAAGTCACCACGTTCGAGCATCGATGTGCATTGATGCGCGAGCTCGACGAGCTCGTCGTCGGCCGGACCGCCGGATTTCATCCACCGCTTCAATGCGCCGGTGACGAGAGCATGGGAAATCGCCGGGTGGTGGGATTCGAGGGGCACGGCCTCATTGTCCTTGACCGCTCGCCGGGAACAAGTCAACTGCCAATTTCCGGCAACCGGTGCGAGCGCTGCGGTCGAGAGGTCGGCGGTGGGCTTTCGAGCATTCCGGCCGAGAGACCTGCCGTCGGACGTCGGCGCTGTGGAGAGCGAAAAAAACTCAAAAAAACTTGAATTACTTTTGGCCCGCCGCGCACTAGACAAGTTGAGCCTCTACTCGCATCCGCGTGTCGGCATGTGGGGTGGGGGGATACC
>JAHZJA010000903.1 GCA_022601155.1 Deltaproteobacteria bacterium
CCGAGGCCGTCCCTGGGTCGTCACCCGCACGCCCGGATGTCGCCACCGCACCGTCGCCGACCGAGCCGCTCGATCGCCACGCTCTGGAGCTGGTCGATGCCCCCGCGCTCGGCCTGGCTCGGCCCGGTCTGTCGCCGGCAGGCGGGCTGGTGGTGACCGACGACGGGGCTGGTGTCTCCGCGGCCCTGGTCACCGAGCTACAACGCCGTGGGATCGAGGCCACCCTCGTCCACGCGGTCCCGGCCGATGCCGCCGCCGTGGTGTTCATGGGTGGTCTGCGTGCGGTCGCCGATGAGGCGGCGGCGGTCGCCGTGATGCGCGAGGCCTTCACCACGGCCCGCACGGTGGCCCCCGGCTTCACCGAGCGCGGCGGTCTGTTCGTCACGGTGCAAGACACTGGCGGCGGCTTTGGCTTGGAACCCTGCCCCCACGAGCGGTGCTTCTTGGCCGGGCTGCCCGCCCTCGTCAAGACGGCCGCCATCGAGTGGCCCACCGCCCACACCGCTGCGATCGACCTGCAATGCGGAGGCCGTAGCCCCGACGCCATCGCCGAGGCGCTGGCCGAGGAGCTGCTGCACGGCGGGACCTGCCAGGAGATCGCGATCATGGCGGACGGGCGCCGTCGCACGCTGCACTCGTCCCTGGCCCCGCGCACCGACACCACCGCCCGCCCCGACGCCATCGGCAAGGGCGAGGTGGTCGTGGTCTCGGGTGGGGCCCGGGGGGTGACGGCGGCCTGTATCATGGAGTGGGCACGACGGAGTCAGGCGAGCTTCGTGCTGCTCGGACGCAGCCCCCTCGATGACGAACACCCCGCCCTCGCCGGAATCGAGGATCCGGCCGCCCTGTCGCGGGCGCTGCTCGAACAATCGCGGCAGCAGGGCGAGACGCTGCGACCGGTCGATCTATCGCGGCGGGCCGCAGCGGTCACGGCCGCCAGAGAGGTCCGAGCCACGCTCGCGGCCATCGCGGAGGCGGGCGGCCAAGCCCGCTACGTTCGCGTCGACGTCACCGATGCGCAGGCTGTCACGACGGCCCTCGAGGAGGTGCGCGGCGAATGGGGGCCCATCGCGGCCGTCGTCCATGGCGCGGGGGTGCTCGCCGACAAGCGCATCGCCCAACTCCAAGACGATGCCTTCGACCGCGTGGTGTCGACGAAGGTCACAGGGATCCAGGCACTGCTGCAAGCAACCGCAAGCGATCCGCTCCGCGTGCTGTGCCTGTTCTCCTCGGTGGCTGCGCGAAGCGGCAACCAAGGTCAAGTCGCCTACGCGATGGCCAACGAGGTCCTCGACAAGGTCGCTCAAGCCCAAGCGCGGCGCCGCCCCACCGCCACCGTCACCGCCCTTTGCTGGGGCCCGTGGGCGGGGGGCATGGTGGACGCCTCGCTACGAGGGCACTTCGCCCAGCGCGGGATTGCACTGATCGAACTGGACCAAGGGGCGAAGATGTTCGCCGACGAGGTCCAGGCTCGGCCCTCAGCCGGACCGCAACACGTGGAGCTGGTGATCGGAGCCTCGCCTGACCCGGGAGCGCTGACCGGGCTCCACCAAGACACCCAGTCTCGCGAGTTCGAGCTCCACCTGCACCCCCAGTCTCACCGCTGGCTACTCGACCATCGCGTCGCCGATGTCGTCGTGGTCCCCGTCGCCGCGGCGATGGAGTGGTTTGCTCGCGCCGCCTGTGGCCTGTGCCCCCGCCTACACCTGCAGCGCATCGCCGATCTCAAGGTCCTGCGCCCGCTCGCGCTGTCGACGTTCGCCACGGCCGGGGCACGCCTCACCCTGCGCGCCTACGCCCACGACGGTCGCAATGGTGACGGCACCGTGGTGGGCCTCGAGCTGCTCGATGCAGCGGGCGTGGTCTGCTACCGGGCCCAGGCAACGATGGCAGCGCGCTCGGCCACCCTCGATGCTGCTCCTGGTCAGTCGCCGGGCCCACTGCGCCCCCTGACCGACGCCGAGCTCTACGACGGACGGGCGATGTTCCACGGACCCGCGTTCCACTTGATCGAGCAGCTCGACGGCGTGGCCGACGACGGCATCGTGGGCACCGTACAGGGCGTGGCCACCGTACAGGCTACCGCCACGATGGGGTGGACGGCCGAGCCCTGGCGACTGGACTTGGCGGCCATCGATGGTGGTCTTCAGCTCGGAGTCTTGTGGGGCCGCGAGCGACTGGGCGGAGCGGTGCTGCCCATGGGGGTGAGCACCATCGAGTGCAGCGCGAGCACGGTGGCAACCGGACCCGTGCACGTCGTGGTGCACGTGCTCCGGTCCACCCGGGCCCAAGCGACGGCGGACATCACTCTGCGCGACCAACAGGGCAGCCCCATCGTCGTGATGCGCGGGGTCACCTTCGTGCTGCGCCCCGATCGCCCGCCCGCTCGCGTCACGACCACCCGCCCCCGCGCCCAAGCCTGACCGATGACCACCTCGCGCATGTCCCCGATCGCGATCGTCGGGCGTTCGTGTGTGCTCCCCGGTGCCCTGTCTCCACAGGCGCTGTGGGACCGCGTCGCCAGCGGAACCGATGTGATCTCCTCGGTCGACGAGGGCCGCTGGCGCATGGATCCGCGGGACGTGATGTGCCCGCCCGACCGCCCCGGCATCGACCGGACCTGGACCGATCGTGGCGGCTACGTGCGCGGCTTCGAAAGCGTGTGGGACCCGGACGGTTTCGGTGTCACGGCGGACGAACTCGGGGGCCTCGACCCCATGGTCCACTGGGTGCTGCATTGCGCCCGCGAGGCGCTCGCCGACGCGGGTGATCGCCGTCGCGGCGCCGTGCCACGCCCGCGCGTGGGTGCGATGTTCGGCAACCTCGGCTTCCCCACCGCGATGATGAGCCGCCTCGCCGAGGCGCAGTGGTTCGACACCGCAGCTCCTCACCCCGATCCACGCAACCGCTTCATGTCGAGCGGCGCGGCGATGATGCTCGAGCGCGCGCTGGGTCTGGCGCCGGGCGTGTTCTGCCTCGACACCGCCTGCGCCAGCTCGCTGTATGCCATCGCCGTTGCGTGCCAGCAGCTGAACGAGGGCCGCATCGACCTCGCGCTCGCAGGTGCCGTCAATGGTGCCGATGATCTGTTCCTTCATGTGGGCTTCGCCGCCCTGGGTGCACTGAGCAAGACCGGCCGCAGTCGTCCTTTCCACGCCGAGGCCGACGGCTTGCTCCCCGCCGAGGGGGCGGGTTTCGTCGCCCTGCGCCGCCTTTGCGACGCCCGGCGCGACGGCGACCACATCTACGGGGTCATTCGCGGCATCGGCCTGTCGAACGACGGTCGTGGGCGTGGGCTGCTCGCACCCTCCGAGGCCGGTCAGGTCCGGGCCTTGCGTCAGACCTATGCATCCGCGGGCCTCGATCCCGCCCAGGTTTCCCTGCTCGAGTGCCATGCAACGGGGACCTTGGTGGGCGACACCACCGAGCTTCGCAGCAGTGCCACCGTGTTTGCCGAGGCGTCCGACCTTCCCATCGGGTCGCTCAAGTCCAACATCGGCCATGCGATCACCGCGGCAGGGGTTGCCGGGCTCATCAAGGTGCTGGAGGCCCTGCGCCACCAGCAACGCCCGCCCAGTCTCCACACCGACACTCCGGCCGCCGCGCTGTCGGACACCCCGTTTCGCGTGCTGCGGGCGCTCGAGCCGTGGACGACGCGCGATTCGGCCACGCCTCCGCTGGCGGGAGTCTCGGCGTTCGGGTTCGGAGGCAACAACGCCCACCTGGTGGTCGGCAACGACGACGACTCGATCGAGGACG
>JAHZJA010000904.1 GCA_022601155.1 Deltaproteobacteria bacterium
CGTTGATGCGCAGGAGGTAGGTGAGGTTGAGCCCCTTGGTGGTGCTGCCCAGCCCGCCACTGCGCTCGACCTGCAGATCGTTGACCTCGATGGGGTGCTTGGCTCCGGACATCGCCACGGCCACCAGGGCCGGATCGCACGCGCCGTCGACGACCTTGGAGCCATCCCAGCACGCCTCGCCCACGGGAACCGAGAGCCCGCCGCCGATGCCTCCCACGCGGAACGCAAACTGGCAGGGCGACAACGACTTGCTCAGGCCCTGGGAGTACAGCGTGCCCTTGACGTCTGCCTCTTCGCCCACACCGTACTGCTCCAGTGGCTTGGCGTAGTGCGCATTGAGGTAGCCGACGTCGGCGACGAGCTGGTCGTCCTTCTTGCACAGCGACTTGACGTGCACATAGGTCGAGTTGCCCAGCGCTTGGTTGATCTTGGCCTTGGCGGTGACCTCGATCATCCCCGAGCCACCAAACATGCCGCCCATCGACTTGACACCCAGCTCCGAGAGGTTGACCGGGCGGTTCTTGGCGGCCTCTTCGGCGGCCTTGGTGGCAGCGTCTTCGGCAGCCTTCTTGGCGGCTTCCTCGTCGGCCTTCTTCTTGGCGGCCTCTTCGTCGGCCTTCTTCTTGGCGGCCTCTTCGTCGGCCTTCTTCTTGGCGGCTTCTTCGTCGGCCTTCTTCTTGGCGGCTTCTTCGTCGGCCTTCTTGGCCTCGTCGGCATTGGCCGATGCGTCGTCCTTGGCCTGCTCATCATCGCCGAGCAACTTGTCGCATCCAGCGGCGGGGAGGCTCATGCCGAGGGCGAGCGCAGCCCGAACGAGCGAGCGCGGCCACTGCGGGGGGTCGTTGGGCAGCCATGCGCGGCACCATGGCAGAAGAGACGCGCAATCGTCCACGAGGTTGCGCGGCGGCATCCATGGCCGTGATCGGCGACGGGCAGGCGGGAGGGACCACGGCCACGAGGCCGGAGTCGCGCTTGGGACGCAGGGGGCCCCACGAGGGCGTGGAGCGGGTCCGTGCAGGTTGCGCGGCGCTGAGCCCCGCCAAAACGGGAGCGTCGAGGGGCGGGCCGATCGCGGCCGCCCTCGGGTCGACGCACTGCCTAGCTCAGCCCATGCGAGGTCAGCCTGCCGTTGGCGGCGGTTCGGTCGCAGCGGTCGGTGTCGCACGAGGCTGGCATCGACCGACCGGTGAGGCGCAGCCGGTTGCGGGCGAATACGCGGTAGCTCGCGTCGAGAACCCACCGCACACCAGGCAGTCGTGTGATGCGGACCAGCCAACCGAGGCCGACGGCACGGTACAGCTGGCGGAACACCTCGACCCCCGTGATCCACTCGCCCTGTTCGTCGCGACCCTGAATCGTGCCCATCAGCCCCTCCATCGTCTTGCCGTAGGCGCTCGCCTCGAACGTGGGCGCGGTGATGTCGGTGAACGCGATGCGCTGGTGCTTGCGATCGAGGCGCCGCAGCATTCCGATCTCACGAACGCACAGGGGGCACTCGCCATCGAAGAACACTTCCACCGTCGTTCCAAGAGGCATGGCCGGGGTCGTCATGTTCACAGCCTACCGAGCCGTGCAGGTGCAGCAAGCAATTGGCCGCTGGGTGCCTGGTTCGGGAACAATTGGAGGCCAACTGCCGCCCTTGGGTCAGCACGGTCGCAGGGAGTCGATCGTCCACCGCCGCGCCGTCACGGTGACGATACAGGCCGATGGTCCGCCGAACGTCCGGGAACGGCCCGCCGCACCAGGGTTGACCACCCAAGGTCGTGCGTCGCGGTCGATCACCAGGCGGTGGCTGTGACCGTAGACGACCAGCCGCGCCTCGGGGTGTCGAGCGCGGAGACGCTCGTGCCGGAGCGCGGCGGGATTGACCCGATGGCCGTGCTCCACGACGAGCAATCCGCCGGGGAGCTCGATGCGATGCTCCTCGGGGAGCGAGCGTAGCCGCCGTGCCGAGCCCATCCACTTGGTCGGGACATCGTTGTTGCCCGACACCGCGAGCACCCTGGCCTCGGTTTGCTGCAGCTGATCCAACACACGGCTCGAGCCCACGTCACCGGCGTGGACCATCACGTCGCATCCCCGAAGGTAGTCGAGCACCCCGGGGTCGATGCATCCGTGAGTATCGGACAGCAGCCCGACCTTCATCGTGCGTGGCACGGTGTCGAGGCTCTCACATCAGCGGCACATCACCATAGCGTGACGTCTGCAGTGCGGCCCTCGCAGCCTCGCGGCGGACCGAAATGGCGCCAGCCAGTGTCAGCCGATCAACCCGAAGGGTGGATCCCCAGCTCGCGCATGTCGTGCTCGAGCGTCTCGCGGAGGCCTTCCTCGAGCGGGCGCACGCGCCACCCCAGCTCGCGGTGGGCCTTGTCGGCACGTGCAACGTAGGTCACGCCAGCCGCACCGCGCAGGGACTCGGAGCGATACGTCGACGGGATCGGCACGTAGCGCTCGATCGTCTCCATCAGCGAAGCGACGGCCTTGATCGGCCCCGCGGGGAGACGAACGCGTGGCGCCTTGATCCCCGTCAGTTGCTCGGCCAGGTCGAGCGCCTCGAGCAATCCGTAGGGTTGTCCGGCCAAGATGTAGCTCTCGCCGGTCTGGCCCTTGTCCATGGCGAGCACATGACCGCGGGCGATGTCGTCGACATGACCCCAACAGTAGCGCGCACCCTTGGGCGCGGCGGGCAGGCGTCCCTGGAGGTACTGCGAGAACGCGTCGTGGATCGGGCTGCGGTCGCCAGGCCCATAGACCACCCCTGGCATCACGATGACCAGCGGAAGCCCCTGCTCGATCATCGGCAGGGCGACCTTGTAGTGTGCTTGGTGCTTGGTGCGCTCGTACTCGGTGAGCATCGGGCCGTCGTAGCGATAGCTCTCGTCGACCAGCTGCCCGTGGGTGTCGGAGAACACCGCGACCGTGCTGGTGTAGACGCCCTTGGGGATCTGCAGCTCCTTCATCAGGCGCAGCACATTGCGGGTGCCGCTGACGTTGATCGACTGCGCGTACGCGGCCTCGTCGCTGCCCAGCTTGTACCAAGCGGCCACGTGAAAGACGCCGTCGACATCCTTCATGGGGCCGCGCATCGTGGTGGGCTCGCGGATGTCTCCGGGGAAGACCTCGACGCCGAGGTCGACCAGATCCTGGGCTCGGCTGGGGTCGCGGACCAGTGCCCGTACCTCGTGTCCGACCTCGCGGAGCTGTCGAACGAGTCGACCACCGATGAACCCCGTTGCTCCCGTCACGAAGTATCTCATGGCGAGCGGACGCTACCCTGGATCGCCCCGGCCATGAAAGTGGGGTGGGGGAGGTTCGATGCCGCGCCGTCAGTATCCGCGCAGCCGTCGAATTTCCCGGAGCTCGCGCTTGCTGGGCCGCCCCGCTCCTCTGTCGCGGGTGATGTCGTCGGCCGTCTCTTCGCGCGGAGGCGGAGCGGGCGTGTGATCGATGTACAGCGTACGCGCCACCGAAGCGGGCCCACGCCTGTCGCCCAGCGCCGCGACCTCGAGGATGCGAAGGCCCCCGGGGGTGCGGACTTCGATCTTGTCGCCGGGTCGCACCGTCTTGGATGCCTTGGCGGAGGTCCCGTCGACCTTGACATGGCCAGCACTACACGCGTTGGAGGCCATCGAGCGGGTCTTGAAGCACCGCGCGGCCCACAGCCACTTGTCCACCCGTACTTCGTGCAGCTCCGCCACCGCACCTCATCATAGCAACCCCGGCTGTCTTTGCCCGTGCGCGCGTTCGCATGACACCATCTGCGGCATGGGGCAATGGCAACGTGCGGTGGTGGTGGGTCTTGCGCTGGTCGCGTGCACCGTGCAAACGCCCGAAGGCAACAGCTTTGGAGGCCCCGCCCCGTCCGGACCCGGAAGCACGGCGGGCAGCACGGGGGGCAGTGCTGGTACCGCCGCGACCGATGCCGCGGGGGGATCGACAGCGGGAACGATGGGCGGCACGGCGGTCGCCGACAGCACGGGCAGCGGCGACGGGCCCGGCCAGACCACGAGCAGCTGCGAGGGCGCGCCCGGGAGCACCGCGCTGGGCGGGCTGTGTAGCGAGGGCTGCGACTGTGCCTCGGGAGAGTGCTTTGCGATCGCGCTCGGTGCCGCGTGCTCGGAGTGCATCAGCGACGTCCAGTGCATGGCAGGAGGTGGCCCAGGCACTTGCTCGGTCGACCCCGCGACCGATCCGACCTACGCCACGTGCACCCAGGGCGAGCTGGGAGTGATGTGCCAGCCCGGCAGCGGAGGCTGTCAGGCGGGCCTGCTGTGCGCCCAGCTCATCGACACCAACGGTCTCATTCCCGACTATTTTTGCAGTGCGTGTGCGACCTCGGCCGACTGTCCCGCGGGGCAGATCTGTTCCCCCGTGTTGGAGCTGAGCGGGGGCCTGAGCGGCGGCTATTTGCAGTGCGTTGCCCCCGGCAGTCTGGCCAACGGGGATCTGTGTCCGCTGCTACCCGACGGTACGGGCGATGGTTCGGTCTGTAGCTCGATGCGCTGCGCGGTGACCGATGTCGGGGGGCTGAACATCGCGGACATTGGTGTGTGCAGCCCGTGTGCGACCAATGTGGACTGCGGCCCCGGGCAGAGCTGTCTGCCCGCGGTGCTCGACAGTGACGGCGCAGTCCCGGCGATGTGCGGCTGATTGGGGGCACCCCGCCATTGGGGGGGCACCCATCGCGGGCACCGAGCGAATGCAGCGAGCAAAAGGCTCGTGCCCCTCATCTGGCCGGGGTCGACTCGAGTGTCGGGCGAACGCTCGGCCGTTGACCGCCCCTGATTTGGCCGCGCCCGCACGAGCCGGTGCCCTCAGTGGATGCTCTGGGCTCGACCGTGGCGTCGGCCATACTCGATGCGCCAGCCCAAGCCTGCCTGCACCGCGCCACGGACCGCGTCGAGGCCGGGTGCGAGCGCAACGGGGTAGGCACGCAGCAGCTCGTGGTACCGGGCCGGGCTGAGGCGCGCATCGGGGAGTAGGCGCTCGAGCAGATCGATAGCGTCGGCCTGACGCCCCAGCACGGTGCTCCCCGCGGCTTCCACGACCTCGGCGACACTCGCCAGCACGACCATCATCGAGTCGAGGTCGTCGTGCTCGAGCGTTCCGGGGACGGGCTGGGCTCGGGCGATGGCTTGCTGGTTTGGCGAGGCGAGGTCGGCCACGACCAGCGGGGCGGGGAACCATCGCTCGTATCGGCGCAGGAGGGCCCGGTCGTCTCGGTACAGCGCCTCGAGTCGAGCTCGCTCGCCCTCGCCAACCGCCTCGATGTCGGCGCGCTCGAGCCGTCGCTCCCGATCGATGCGGTCGAGCTCTTGGAGGGACTGTGCGTCCCGTGAGCGCGACAGCGCGCTGAGGTCGTCGAGCAGTGAACCCAGCTGCTGTTCCAGCGCGGTTGGGTCGGCCTGGGCCTTGGGTACCGATGGCAGATGGATCCCATCGTCACCGACGCGTGCCGAGGCCAAGTGCTCGAGGTAGTCATCGGGAAGATAGTGGTAGAACGCGCGCTCGCAGCGGGCTCGCTGGTAGGCCACGACCTCTCGCAGTGCCGGGTTCTCTTCACCCAGAGCGATGACACTCACCCCCACAGGGAGGTCCCCCAGCGCCTGTCGCGCGTGTCTGATGACCTCCTCGCGCACGCTGGCCACCCCGTCGGTGATGAGCACGATCTGCGCTCGGGCCAGCTCCGAGTCGCTGCGCTGGGCCTCGGCGATGAGCTCCAGGCTAGAGACCAGGGCACCCTCGATGTCCGTCCCACCCGTGCGAGGGGTGCCGGTGACGTCCGCGATCGCCTCGATGACCGCACCGGAGGTGTCCACCCGAGTGACCGGCCCGAGCTCGGTGTTGAAGTAGCGGTAGTGGAGCACCACTCGCGTGTGCTCGTCGGGATTGTCGAGGCGCTGGAGCAGGGTCGCGAGCTCGGCGACGAGGATGGAGTCACGCATGCGGGCCCGCGGACCGAGCATGGAGGTGGAGCCGTCGAGCAGATACACCCGGACCTCGCCCTGCATCAGGGTGCGCGTGCGGCTGGCGATCTCCTCCTTGACGTACCGCCGCGCGAGCAGACGGCCGGTCGCGAGGTCCATCAGGACGGTGCGAGGATCGGTGAGCACGGCGGTCCCGCGGTCCTGGGGGCCGCGGGCCAGCACGAGCTAGAGCCGCTGGGTGGGGTAGGGGACGACGCGGTGTTGGATGTACTGTTCTTGGATACGCACGGGGGAAAGGACCCCACCCACCTCGAAGCAGCCGTCGACCGAGAGAATGTGGGCCAGCGTGTCGCGTTCACGCCCGGGGGCGAAGTAGTCCCTGACCTGCTTGGCCGCCCACGGATCGGTGTCCGGCTCGTCGCGATCGAGGTGGTGGCGTCGACCTCTTCGATAGCCTTGCGAGATCGCCTCGACCACACGGTCGCCGAAGATCTCTTGGGCCGATCGTCCCAACGAGTGCCGCTGCTGTTGCTCCTGATCGGGGGCGGAATACTGCGTGAGCAGGCGATCGACGGCGTCGGTCGTGATCGACGTGGTCGCAGGATCGCCTCGGTCCACCGCGCTGCGCTGCATGACCGAGAGTGCAGCGAACAGCTTGTCCCGCTCGCCGCGTGACAGCGCGGTCCGGGCCTGGTGCATCAGCGCGACATCCGGTAGCAGCCCTACCGCTTGGTAGCGATTGATGCGGGTAATCTGCTGCGAGATGCTCTGCAGCCGCTGCTGCACCCCGTCCTCCTCCAGCGTCAGCGCGGCGGCCGTCTCGAGCAGTAGCTGGCGGGCGACGTCGAGCAATCGCCGGCGTCGCCCCAGCAGCGCGTCCTCCTCCCGGGCTGCGGCCATCAGGTGATCGATCGTGTCCAGCTGTAGCTCGAGCACCCGCGTCGGATCGGCGAAGGGCTGGGGCGGCGACTTGGACTCGTTGCCCTGGTCGACCCCCGCGGCGTCCACTCGGGTGTGTCCGTGCTCGTCGGCTCTGGCGTCGTGCTCGGCCGGCCGTGCCTTGCCCATCGCCATCGGGGGCAGTAGTCGCGCGCCGTCGTTGGTTGCGGCGAGGGCCAGCGCGCCGGGGCTCGCGCTACGCATCGCGACCTCGGCGTGGGCCACCAGATCGTACAGTCGCCGCAGCCACGCCGCGTGGGCCACCAGCGGGCGGCGGTTGATGACGGTGGCTCGCTCCACCTGCGTGATGTTGTCGCGCAGCTCGCCGCGGGCCGCATCGAGCAGCTTGCGACAGTCCTCGATGGCGCCACCGCTGTGGCGCACCCACTGGATCTGGGCGAGCAGTGCGCGCAGGGACTCCACGCTCGCCTTCGGTCGCCAACCGATGCGATGCAGCAGCGGGCGGAACAGGCGCGTGAGGGGGGCGGAGATCGACTCGGGCTCCAGCGTCAGGCGCTCGATCTTCCGCCCGATGTCCTCCATCTCCGGCGACGGCGTGATCATGACGGGGTCTGGGGGGCGAGGGCTGAGACCCAGGCCTGGTCCGCCTGAGTCTCGAGCATCCGGACCAGTACGGCGGTGCTATCGGTGTCGAGCCGACGCAGGCGCTGCCGCAGCACACCGACCTGTTCCTGGCTCGACGGAAACACCTCGACGATGTGCAGCAGCTCGGTGGACAGGCGCAGCGGCTCGGCATCGGCTCGGATCGCCCGTAGATAGCCTGATTGAACCACCGCCTCGAGGACGGTGACCGAGCGCGGGGCGTCGTCGGCCGGGGACTGGCGGAGCGTCGCCCACCAACCCTCGAGCATCGTCACCCCTCGGTTGATCCGGCCCAGGTCCAGCTGTACCACTCGAGCCTGGAGCGACGCATCGAGCGTGCGCAGGGTCTGCCACACGGTCTGTGCGGTGTGCTCGGGCTTGTCGGTGGTGTGTCGTTCGTGAGGCAGGGCCGCGATGGCGATGCGAATGAGAGTGTCGGTGATCGAGACCTCGGGCTCCTTGGACCGAGCGCATTCGTAGGCCGCGCGATCGCATACCGTCGAGGGCCCGGGGTCGAGCCCGGGATCGTCTCGGGTCAGGCAGGGCACCGCCCATGCCACGAAACGCTCGGGTGTGATCACTTCACCGAGACCTGCTCGTCGGAGCTCGGCGACGACCGACTCGACCTGGGCGATCACCGCCTTGCGATTGCGTCCATCAATCCGTGTAAATGCGCTGGCGACCAGCGGCTCTATCCGTGGACCGGTGACACGCCGCAGCAGCTCGCCGCGCCGTCCCAGCCGGCTGAAGCGCTCCTCATCCGCCCCGATCCAGGTGAGGATGGGGTGGAGCGAGCGCAGGACCTTGTCGAGCGGCGAGCGATCGGCTCGCGCCAGCAGGGCCACGGCCCGCCCCCGGAAGCGAGCATCCCACAGCAGCGACAGCTCGGTCTCGAGCTTGTCGAGTGTTTGCTCCCAAGCTCGATCGGTGGGCGCCTCGCCCTCGTGCCCCAGGCGGAGCTGCCGACGCAGACCCAACAGCGACTCGGCTCGGACGAAGCAGGCGTCGATCTGCCGCCGGAGATCGTTGGTCGAGGGGGAGGAGGCCAGCAACTCGACGGTGGTGCTGGTGGGTGAGACCGAGAGCGTCATCCCCTCGTCCACGAGCTGGAGCAGCCGACCGCGGAGCCACTGGGCCAGCAAGCGGCCCTGACCGGCGGAGCGCTCCAGTGTGTTGGCCATCGCGCTGAGCTGCCGGCCGTGTTCGTCGAGTCCGCCGCTGGCACCCAGATCGGGGGTGAGGCCGCCCTTGAGTGCCTTGCCAAACAGAGTCCCGACGGTGTCGACCAACAACGTGGTCGCCTCGCTGGCGTCGGCCGCTCCGCTCTCGGTAGCGCTGATGAGGGCCTGCACCGCGTTGCCGAGCGCATCGGGGTCGCCCGAGCCGCGGGCCTGCTGTGCCATGGTCTCCAGCTGCTTCAGCTCGAGCTTGCGCGGTTGGATCGGGGCCTTGACCGGCGGCAGCTTGGAGTAGCAGCGGTCGAAGATCTCGGCCTCGGTGGCCATGATGTCCAGCTGCCGACGCTCTCTGGGATCGGTTTCTCGCGAGATGCGGGCGGTGAGCGTCTCGCGGTCGACCCCGTTGAGCATCAAGTAGTAGCGCAGCCACTCGATGTCACGGTGCTCCACCTGAAGCGGGCGATCGGTACGGCCGAAGATCTTGTCGTAGACGACCACCGCCCGTAGCACGTTGGTGGCCTGCACGGCGGTGCGCGTGGACAGGTAGCGGGTGGGCTGGAATTTCGGGTCGTAGCGCTGAGCCTCGGCGAGCTCGGCGTCGAGCATCGTGACCAGGGAGGCGACGGCGTCGCAGATCTCCTCGGGCACGTAGGTGATGTCTGCCAGTGCCTGCAGCACGTCGAGGTCTTGGACCGTCAGATAGGCACGCGGAGGGTGCTCACCGAAGCCGCCCCCATGGCGTCGGACCACCCGGCTGAGGCCCTGGGGGGTGGCGAATCCCCGAGGCACGAAGCTGATGAAGCTGATGCCGAAGTTGCCGGGGGATCGGCGACGTGAGTTCGGGCAGATGGCCAACGCCGTGAAGCAGAAGATCTCGGCGGCCTTCGACGCTCGCTTGGTGGCCATGGCCAAGGCTGCGCGCGA
>JAHZJA010000905.1 GCA_022601155.1 Deltaproteobacteria bacterium
CGCGGCCAGGGTAGCGATGGACCAGCTCCCGAGCTTCGATGACGGGTCGGGGGCTGCCGGCCGCGGGCTCGTCGGGGTCGGGCACGACCCGCGAGCGAAGGTAGCGCGACGACGGTCGTTGGCGGGATCCAGCGCGGACCAGCGGCCCGACCTCGCGCCACGCAATGGAGAGATCGATGAGGTCGGTGACCCCGGCCGACAGGTTGGAGAACCCGCTGCGCGCCAGCAACATCCCGCCGAAGGTGATGGCGAGCGCCGCCGTGGAGGAGGTGGCGCCCACCAGCGCGGGCCACAAGCCGATCACGCCCACGAACATCCAGCCACGCCGCGCGAACACGGTGAGCGCAGCGGAGACCCGGTCCAGATGCTCCGAGCGCCGCAGGTACGACGCCGTGCTCGCGTCCTCGTAGTCGTGCCAGTGCTCGGGCGCTTGTTGGGCCAGGCGCGTGGTGTGGCCCACCATCTTCTCGACCAGGGTATGGGTCATCTCGAGCCGCTGCTGGGTCCACGTGCGGCGGGTGGCGGCGTAGCGCAGCCCGAGCAAGATCACCAACACCCCACTGAGGGCCAGCATGCCGAGCATGCCGAACACCCCCGCGCCCCGGCTGAGCACCCACGCCGCCGCGACGAGGTCGATGATCGATGTGGCCGCCAGCAAGCCCGAGGACAGGGCCAAGCCTTCCACGGCCTCGGCCTCGATGACCATCGCCAGCAGCCGCCCGGTGCCACGATCTCGCAGCTTGTCGGGATCGAGCGCCAGCGCCCCCGCGAGCATGCGCCGCTTGAGCACCGAACCCAGCCGCAGCGCCAGCAATCCTCCGTGCCAGGCCTGGATGGCCTGCAACGGAACCAGGGAACCGAGCATCAGCGCCCACGCCAGCAACCAGCCCAGATCGTTGCGCCCTTCCAGCACGCCACGACCGATGAGCCACCAGGCACCGAGCAGCAGGACGTAGTGGGCGACATGGGTAGCCAGCAGCACCGCTGTCGATCGGGCAGCCCCCTCTTCCACCAGCTGCTTGCCCAGGCTCGTGTGCGGCGGGTGGCGCAGCTGCCAGATGCCGTCGACCGAGTGCGTGCCTATACGACGGCGGATGAGCGCATCTGTGGCCACCGCACGGCGCTGGTGCGGGACGCTGGCGGCGTGGAGCAGTCGCTCGCACTCCTCGCGAATCGGCGCGACCAGAGGCTCGCTCATCCTGGTGGCCAGCGCGCGCGCATCGAAGCGACGGCGCACGCGATCGGGACCCAACAGCCGACCGCGAGCATCCACAGCGAGAACCACGGCAGGATCCTCTGGGGCGTCCTTGGGCGGTGGCAGCAGGATCAACGCGGGGCCCAGTCGGCGCAACGAAGGCTCGAGCTCGCCGAGCTCCACGCTCACCGCCTCGACCTCGGCCCCGATCGCCGACGCGCGGAGATCCAGCCAGCGGCCGAGTTCATCACTCGGGTTCCGCGAAGACGCACCGCTGTCGTCGGCGATGCTCGCGGGCAGTGGCCGCCCGTGGTCGGTCTCGCTGACCGCGCCCATCCGATGCGCGTCGGCAAGAGCCAACAGCGCCTCGTCAGCCCTGGCCAGCGACCAGTGGCTTCGCTCCAGCGTGCTCACGGGGTCCGGTCCTCCCCCGCGGGCTCGGTCGTCGTCAGCTGACCATCCCGAACATCGAGCCTGCGCCACTGCGGACCACGCCACAGCTCGGACTGGACGCGTCGTTCCTGAGCGAGCATCGCGGCATAGACACCACCGGGTCGCATCGCCAGCGTCGCCGGGTCACCGTCCTCCACCACGCGGCCATCATCGATGACGATGACCCGGGGAAACTGAGCGGTCTCCTCGAGGTCGTGGGTGACACACAGAAGCGTGATCTCGGACCAGCGCTGGCGCAGGCGTTGGAGCAGCGCCACACGCCGCTCGCGGTCGAGTCCTCGCAGTGGCTCGTCGAGCAGAGCCAGACCGATCCGCGGCCGCAACAGAGCACGACCCATGCGCACGCGCTGGCCTTCGCCTCCCGACACCAGCCCGCCACCTTCTCCGAGCTCAGTCTGGAGGCCATCGGGCAAGCTGGCGACGACAGGCCGCAGATCGGCGTCCTCGAGAGCCGTGCCGACCCCATCGAGCGCCCGCTCGAGGTCGCTCGGTTGCTGGTCGGATCCGTAGAGCAGGTTGTCGACCAACGGCTCGTTCCACAGCGCGACGGCAGGATCGACCCAGGCGGTACGCTGGCGCAGCTCGACGAGCCCCGGGCCCTGCAGCGGCACGCCATCGACGAGCACGCGGCCGATGGCGGGGCGATGCCATCCCAGCAGCGTGCCGATCAGTGTGGACTTGCCCGCTCCCGAAGCGCCGACGATCGCCACGTGTTCCCCGGCCAGGATCTCGAGGTCGACCCCGTGCAGCAGCGCGTGGCCACCTGCAACGATGGTGACGCCCTCGAAGCGCACCGATGGGGGACCCGGCGCAGCCGGGACCTCCGCGGCCGCCTCCATTGGCCCCCCTTCGTGGTCCGCCGCACCCAACGGCTCGAGCAAGCGCACCGCTCGACTCCGGTGGCCCGGGTACTGCCGCAGCAGCGTCCCCAGCTGCTGGCCCAACGCGGGCAGCTGCATCGACCAGTAGATGAGCAGCAGCATGGCCCCCACCTCTCCCGCCTCGAGCGAGTGGCGGGTGACCACGAAGATCACGGCCGCGGCACCGACCAGTCCCTGGAGCACCTCCACGGTCACCGAGGCCCGCACCAGCGCGACACCAGCCCGCATCCACTCGATGAGCAGTCGCTCGTGCTCGCGCCGTACGGCCCGTGCCGCGCCATGGGCCCGAATCGGCCACAAGCCTTGGAGCGCATCGAGGTACACGCGACTGAGCGCCCCGCCATGGGTCCGAAACCGAAGGTCTCGCTCGCGAAGGATGGGCAGCGCACCGAGGACCACGGCCAACAGCACGAGGGCACCACCACCGGCGAACAGTGCTGCGCCTGGATCGAGCCACGCCACCCCAGCGACGGTCAGGATCGCGGTCGCGGTGGTGCGAAGGACCTGCTCACCGAGCGCAGGCAGGCGCCGCAGCCCATGCATGGCGTGGATGCGCTCGGCCATGTCCGAGCTGAGTCGACTGTGGAAGTACCGCGCCCCGAGCCGGGGCACCTTGGTCAAGAACGCCACCCGCAAGCGGTTCTCGAGACGACGCCCCAGCCCGCGGACCTCCGTGGCCGCCACCGTCTCCAGCAGCAGCAGGACGAACGCGAACAGCACCAGGGCCACCCACGCCACCACCCGTTCGCGCACGAGCCCGAGCTGCGTGCCCATCTCGATCATCGCCCGGAGAATCACGGCCTCCAGCAGCACGCCGACACTGGCTGCGACCATCGCCCCGAGCACCAACGAGGGTCGCAGCAGCCCATCGGCGGCCATCATCCGCAGCAGCGCGCGACCAGGGGCGGGGCGTACAGCCTCCAGCGCGTTGGCGACATCGGCGGAGACCGTCGGCGGTGCATCATCTTCGGCGGACGTGGCCGCCAGTGGTGGCCGTCGACCGCTCGCGCGCAGCACGACCGCCCCACGGACCAGCGCCAGCTCGCAGTCGGTCGGGTCGGCCGGCTCTTGCCCGTCACTCTGGAAGGGCCGGGCCGACCAGCAAAGCTCGGGAATCCAGCGAGGATCGTTGCCAGCAATGCGAATCAGCTCGACGACGGAACGCTCGACCTCCTCCCCCTTGGTCAGGCCATCGATCGCCACCAGATCGTCGAGCATCCGAACCGAGGCATCGAGACGAGCGAGGTAGAACCATCCGGCGTCGGCCTTGGCGGCGTGAAGTTGCTCGTGCACGAAGCCAGCTCGGCAGCCCAGCTCCAGCATGCGTGCCCTCAAGACGGACTGGAACTCCTCCTCCTGCGCCCACTCCAGCCAGGCCTCGGGCGGGGCCGGCATGGCATGTAGATAGAGCTGATCGAGCAGCTGACTGCGACGAACCCACAGCCGCCCGCTGCTCGGGTCCATGATCTGAACCCAAGGGCCGAGCACACGCCAGACCACCACGAAATGGTTGCCACCGCCGGGCAGGGTCACCACGATCACCGCGGGCAAGGCTCCGGCCTCTTTGCGCAACACGTGGTCCAGCGGCAAGACGACCTGCTCCACCTCGAGCCCGAGCGTCAACGCGACATCTTCCAGCGTGTCGATGGAGGTCCCATCCACGTCTGTCTGGCATGCCTCCCGTAGGCGCCCGTAGCTGACCCCGATCCCAAACCCTTCGAGCAGACTGCACAGCGCCGCGGGCCCGCAGTCCATGGCCGAGCTCTGGACGACCTCGGGAACGAAGAACGTGGGGGCGCTCATGAGGATCCGAGCGGTCGAGCTTCGGGCCGATCCGCTTCGACGGTCTCGGGCGCGCTGCCGGCTCCGGTCAAGCGGCGGCCGGCCGCGCGCAGCAGCAAGCTGGCGGGACTGACCCGCTCGAGCTCGACCTCCAAGCTCCCGGGTAAACCGTGCTCGAGGGTGATGGTCGAGGGAACGTACTCGATCGACAGCTCGACGACGATCGCACCATCGCGTGGCTCATGGCCCACGGTCTGGACACGAGCCTC
>JAHZJA010000906.1 GCA_022601155.1 Deltaproteobacteria bacterium
CACCCTCAACCACGAGGGGGCCGCGCAGCAACGTCTCGGCCAGGTCGAGGCTGCACGCGAGTCCTATCGCCGTGCACGCGTCCTCGCCCAGACCAACCATGGTCCACAGAGCGTGCAGCTGGCCACCGCGTTGGTGAACCTGGGGGGGCTGCTGGTGAAGGTGGGTGACTACGACGAGGCGCACGATGCCCTCGAGCGCGCCGCCGAGATCTGGAAGGCGACCGTCGGGCCCCGACACCCGAACTACGCGACCACCCTGCTCACGGTGGGCAACCTGCATCAGGCTCGGCACGAGCCCGGGCAGGCCGCCACGGCGTACGAGCACGTGTTGGCCATCCAGCAACAGACGTTGGGGCCCGAGCACCCACGGGTCGGCGCCACCGTGTACAACCTGGGCAATATCCGGAGCGAGCAGGGCCGCCACGACGAGGCGCTGGCGTTGCACCGCCGAGCCCTCGCGATCCAGGAGCGCGTGTTCGGGCCCGAACACCTCGTGGTCGCATCCACGCTGTTCGGACTGGCGCGGGCGCAGCGGGGCCTTGGTCATCCCGCCGAGGCGGTCGAGTCCCTCGAGCGCGTGCTCGCGATCGAGGTCGAACATGGGGGCGATCGGGCTGATGTCGCCGAGACCCGGTTTCATCTCGCGCAGGCCCTGGTGGCCGCCCAAGACGATCGGCCCCGCGCGCTGGAGCTGGCCGAGGCCGCCCGTGACGCCCTGCCCCCCTCGATGGCCGGGGCTGCCGATCTACGCTCGCGTATCGACGAGTGGATCGCGGACCACCGCCGCTGAGCGACCCCACGACCTTCCGGCTCCGCGTCGTCCGACGACACCTCGCCGGCCGAGCGGGACGCCGGCCTATCCCACGACCTTCCGGCCCCGCGATGCCCAGAGACACCTGGGGGGCCGCGCCGCTGAGCGACGCCACGACCTCCCGGCCCCGCGTCGTCCGATGACACCTCGCCGACCGAGCGGACGCCGACCTATCCCACGACCTTCCGGCCCCGCGATGTCCAAAGACACCTGGGGTCGGTCGGGTGCCGCGGTGGCTACTTGGAGACCGCTGTGGAGCCGCCGTGCGACTGACGAGCCGCGACGCACGCGACACACGAGTCTTCGGCTTCACTGCACTGCAGCTCGGCCTTGCGGCACAGCTGTTGGTACTCGTCTTCGCCGGGGTGCTGGTCGGCGATGCTGCACATCTTCTCTTTGACCGAGCAGATGCTGGAGGCCAACGAGCACAGATCTTCGCAGGTATCGAAGCTCGCGTCGGAGGTGCTGGCCTTCTCGGCTTGCTCGACCGTCAACGCGTCGAGACGGTGCTTGAGATCGCCGATGTTGTTGCCCTCTTGCTGCCCGTCGGGACCGGGACCGTCCGGCACTCTGCCGTTGCCGGGCGTGACAGTTCTACCGCCACCAGCCCGCGCACCGCAGCCAGCCACAGCCAGCAACATCCCAAGCGGTAGGCCCCAACGCGTGAGGAGTCGTTGCGTCACGCTCATGGTTCCAGCTCCTCGACCAACAAACTCATCATCTCGACCGAACGCCCGTAGCTGCCCATGGCCAGGGCATCGTCGCCCGTCTTGGCCGCAGCATCACCCAGCACGACCAGCGCACGAGCACTCGCGCGAGCCAGCGGGAGCGAGCGCTCCACCGGGACGAGCGGGGCAATCATGTTGCGCGCCGCCCAGGCTCCGTTGGGGCTGGCCAGCAGGGCCTCACCCAGACGGGCCGCGAGATCCAGACGAACGATCTCCGCCTCGGGCACGCCGCTGGGTTGCGGTAGCGCCATCCCCTGCCGGAGCACGCCGATGCGTGCGTCACCGGTGAGGCCATCGGCCCGCGCGTGGACATCGGCCACGGCGCGAAGATACGCCAACCCCTCGGGGGTGGGGGTCGACGGCGCGATGGCATGCGTCCGCAAGGTGGTGTCGAACGCCTTGCGCTGCGGCCCGGCGGCAGCGTCGGGATCGCAGGCCGTCAGTGCCGTCAGCAGACCCAAGGTCGCCAGACCCCAGACCTTCCGGCGCGTCCGCGACGAGGTGCTCATCGGGCTTGCTCCCGCGCCGCGTCGAGCCGCTGCTGGTAACCGTCGGCCAGCAACCGCGCTCGCGAGCCGTCGCGCTCGCCGGGCACGGCCTCCACGGCGAGCCGGGCCACGTCACCCATGCTCTGGGTCTCGGCCAGCGACTGCTTGGAAGGGACCGACGACCCCTGAAAGCTGGGGATCAAGGCCACACCTGCGACCAGAGCCAGACCGGCCACCAACCCACGCCAACCAGCGGTGTTGTTGGCCGCGGGCTGCTGCGGATCGGCCACGGGCTGTGGCGCTCGCTGAGCGATCTGCCGCCACACACGGTGACGTTCGAGCGGCAGCAATCCCTCCACGGGGGCCTTCCACGCCGAGATGGCGAACAAGGTGGCCGCGGTACGAACGTCTTGATCGTTCGCCTTGGTCGCGAAAGCGAAGTCCTCGTCGGTAACCGGGTCCTCCCCCAAGGCCGCAAGCTCGGCGGCAATGAGTTCGGCATCGGGGGGCGGGGGTGGTGAGACCCCTCCCGAGCCGACGGCGGCGCCCGACGGGGGCGCGTGGTTATCGTTGCGTTGCATCATGGGTGCCCGAACTCGCGCTGCGGACCATCGCCGAAGCGCTGAACGTAAACCTTACGGAAGGCCTTGCAAGCGCGGAACAACAGCACGTCGAGTGTACCGATGGAGACTTCCATCGACTCGGCGGCTTGATCGCGTGGCATGCTGTGCACCAGACGGAGCTCCAGAACTCGTCGGTACCGAGGATTGATCTCCCCGAGGCACGCGTCGATGCGTTCCCGCATGAGGCCGGTGATCTCGTTGTGCGCTGCCAGCGTTTCCCCGTTCCATTCGCCTGGATCGGGGACCAGCTGCTCGTACTCTGCGGGCCAGCCGCCCACACGCCCCGACTTGCGCAGATAGTCGAGACACAAATTCTTCGCGATGCGGATGAGCCAAGGCAGGACGCCCTTGCCCTGCCACCGGAACCGCCCGATGTTCTCCAGCGCACGGACGAAGGTGTCCGCGAGGAGATCCTCGGCCAGCGTGCGGTCGTGAACGAGCGGCAGGATCGCGTAACGGTGGACCGACGGCGCGAAGCGCTTGTACAGGGCCCGAAAGGCCACCGTGTCGCCCGCCTGGGCGCGCACCACGAGGGCGCGTTCTTCTTCGCGTGGATCCGCATCGTTGTTGGACTCGCTCACGTTGAGGTGCTCGGCAGGCCGAACCGCGTCACTTGCGCAGGCTAGCGACATCGGGGAAGCCATGGGCGCCGGGCACACAGGGGAACATTGTCTCCTCGTGCCAGGCAACGGGGGGGCCGTCGTCGGCTTACATCCGTCAACGAGTGCCTGAAAGAGCACGACCTGCAGCAAACATCACGGAACACCAAACGAAACCGTGATCGGGCCGATGACGTCCAACCGGGCAAGCCACCCCACCGCCGCCGTGACGTCGCTTGACCGCGGTCACACGCAGCGGTATCCGCCCCAAGCGCAGCTTGGGGCCTCCCACGTCCCACTCGCGGGGTCATTCCGTGCACCTTCTCACGAACATCGCCGCTCTGCTCCTTTTTGCTCCCGCCCCCAAGGAGCCAGATGCAGTCCCCTCGGACGCGGTCGATACCGCCGACGCACCCGGGCCTGCGGACGCGGACACCGCGCCCCCCGCCGACGCGCCCGCTCCCGCTGTGGTCGGCCCCCAGCCGCCCGAGGCTCCCCCGGTGGAGATGACGCGGCTGTCCGAGGACTACCAACCTCCGTTTCCGAGCGACGAGCTGGAATTGTCGGCGGTGCTCAAGCGCTCGCTCGAGGGCAACCTCGATCTGGCCGTCAACGCCGTCGACATTCAGATCAGTGAGGCCCAGGTGCTGTCGGCGCTGGGCGCCTACGACGTCATCATCACCGCTGGCCTCGGAGGCACCGTCCAGGAGAGCCCCCAGCGTGGTTCGGCGTTTTCGTTCGCGTTGGGCTCTCGGCTGGTCCGGGCCAACTTCGGGGTCAGTCGCAAGCTCGAGACCGGCGGCACCATCAGCGTCGATGTGTCCGGAAGCCGCTCTCTCACCGACCAGCCCATCAACTTCTTCGACGCCAACGCGGGCTCGTTCTCGCTGGCCAGCTACGCCATCGTTCCCGCGCTCACGCTCAGTCATCCCCTGCTGCGGGGTGCCGGGCTCAAGGTCAACCGCGCCGACATCAACCGGGCCCGTATCGCGGTGAGTCAGTCTCAGGCGGTTCGCCTGGGGACGGCCCAAGATCTCGTCCGCGACATCATCAGCGCGTACTGGGATCTGCTGTTTGCCCACCGCGACCTCGAGAACAAGCGCCGCAGCGTGCAGCTGGCCGAGCGGCAGCTCGAGCGCACCCGGGCTCTGGTCTCCGCGGGACGCCTGTCGCCCGTCGACGCCAAGGCCGTGGAGCAGGCGTTGGCCTCCCGCGAGAGCGACGTGATCAACGCCGAGAACGCGCTGCTCAACGCCAGCCTCAGCCTGCGCACGCTGATGGGCGAGTCGCTCGCCGACCAAGACACTCTGGGCGTGCTCCCGATGACCGATCCCCTGGTCAAGCCGCGCCCCGTCGACACCAAGACGGAGCTCGACGCGGCGCTCGCCGCCAACCCTCAGATTCGGCAGCTCCAGCTCGGCATCGAGAGCCGCCGCATCGACGAGCTGGTCGCGGCCAACAATCGCCTGCCGCAGCTGGACGTCAGCGGGACATTCACGCCTCAAGGTCGCAGTGTCGACAGCGTGCCCGACCAGACCACGGGTGCCCCCGGAGCCCAGGGCAGCTGGCCCGAGGCGTTCCGCAACATCTTCAGCGACAACATTCGCGACGGCATCCTCGCGGACTGGACGCTCACGGGCAACATCTCCCTCACGTGGGACGTGCAGAATCGCGGCGCCAAGGGTCAGCACGAGTCTGCGCAGCTGCAGATCAAGAAGGCCGAAGTGCAGCTGGAGCAGGCCCGTCAGAACGTGGCGGCGGGTGTGATCCGATCTGCCAACGGACTGCGCACCGCAGCCAAGGTCATGGAGGTCGCCGACATTTCTCTCGAGCTGTCGCGCGAGAATCTCCAGGCCGAGCAGGCTCGGTTCGAGGTCGGCCGCTCCACCAACTACGATGTCCTCCAGCGTCTCGACGAGGTCGACGCCGCGGCAGGCCAAGCGCTTAACGCGCAGATCAGCTACCTCAAGGCGCTGGTCCAGCTTCAGGCGCTCACGGGAGAGATCCTCCCCGCCTACGGCATCGACCTCCCGTGAGACCGACCATGGCGGCGGAGAACCCGGCGACCTCCGCCGGTGTCCAACCCCAATGTCGCCATCACGCGGACTCCGCGGCGCTTGTCCGCGCTCATCACCGCGTGATAGCTTGAAAATCCCCTGGGGTAGGAGTCGCGCGTACTCCGTTTCAAACCCCGAGGCCGACGGAGATTTGCATGTCCGCATCCGAGATCGCCGACAACAAGTGGGAGCTCAAGGCCTCCAAGCCACCCCTGGCTAGCGCCGGAGGCGTGCTCCAGATGATCCTCATGGGCGGCTTCGTGATCCTCTTCGGGTGGCTCATCGTCTCGTCCATCATCGGGATCGTGACGCCCAAGGCCGAGGACGGCGGGCTGGCTGGCCAGTACAAGAACATGAACGTCGAAGGCGCAGCGGCGGCCGAAGAATAGGGCCCGCCGCGAGGCGTGACCGGTCCGAGTCGCGCACCGCCCCACGACAGTTCATAAAGAGGCCCATGTCGGCCTCCCGCGTGATTCATAGCGACCAGCTGCCCTGGGAATCGGGCGGCCACGGTGATCTATTCGTCCATCGGCGTCGTCGGCTCGGCGCTGCGGCAGGCGGGCGAGGGCTCGGCTGCAGCATGATCGAGCTGCCGCCGGGCAAGACCGCGTGGCCGCTCCACTATCACCACGCCAATGAGGAGGCGATCTACCTGCTCGAAGGCGAGGCGACGCTGCGCCTGGGCGACGAGAGGATCCGGGTCCAAGCGGGTGACTACATCGCGCTCCCGGCTGGCCCTGACGACGCCCATCAGCTCACCAACACGGGTGCGGCGGTGGTGCGCTACTTGGTGATCTCCACGATGACCAAGCCGGATGTCTGCGTCTACCCCGACTCGAACAAGGTCGGCGTGGTGGGAGCACTCACCGACGACGAGGGTCGGGTGAGACCTGTCGTCACCTTCCCCGCCTCCGCAGACGTCGACTATTGGGACGGCGAGACCACCTCGCTCGGTGATGACGAGCCGACCCCGGTCGACCCCCAGGTGCGAGAGCGCGAGATCCAGCAGCAAGTGGAGGACGATCTCCAGACGCTCAAGGAAAAGCTCGCCCGCGAGGGAAGCGGCGCAGCGGATCCCCAAAGGCCCAAGGGCAACGAGACCACCAGCCGCGCCTCGCCACGAGCCGAGACCGACGCTCCATCGACGGACGGCGACGATGATCTCGACGCCCTCAAGCAAAGGCTGGCCCGCGAAGCGGCCGCGGCCTCGGAGCCCCCGAGCTCGTCGTCGGCAGCCGTCGACCCCGATTCCCTCGACGATCTCGACGCTCTCAAGCGCTCGCTCGATGCGGACTGAAGGACACCATGCCTGCCCAACCAACCTATGCGGCGATACTCGCAGTCGTGATGGGATGTGCGCCCAAGGTCGAGTCGACCCCGCCACCCGTCGAACCCAGCCCGGCGCCAACGGCTCCCACGCTCGAGGTCACCGCGGACGCGCAGCCGGAGACGACCGACGACCCCACTGCAGCCGACCCCAAGCCCACGGCTGCCCACACACAGGCGGTGATCGTCGTCCCGATGCACGATGCGCAGTGGAGACCGCGATTGCCCGTGCTGCCCCTCCACGACCTGGATGAGACTGAGCTGCAGCGCTCGCGCGAGTGCCTGGAGGCACACCGATTGGATGATCCCGAGGTCAACCCGCACGAGCTGATGGCTGGCGCCGCCTGCCTTCGGGAGGCCCGGCAGATCGGGCGCGAGGTGACGCTGTACCGCCATATGCTGCAGGCTCACCCGCAGCTGCCGCTGACGATGGAAGCCACGCGCGTGCTGGGCCTGCGGCTCGAGCAGATCGACGATCGTGCGGGCGCGCTCCAGGCGTTCTCTGCCTACCTGGCGCGCTACCCCAAGCAAGAAGATGCGCGGGCCGTCGGCAAGCGCTCGGTCTGCCTGGCGCGGTCGATTGGCGACATGACCCAGGAGGAGTTCCTGCTCAGCCAGCTCGAGCGCCTGTACGGACGCCGAGGGTTCGAGCGTCCCGCGACCGATGCCCTGCCACGGCTGTGCGGCGAGGCCACGCCGACCGCAGCCGAGTGCTCCATCGTCGGGCGGTCTGGGGAGGCCCACCCCGAGAGGCGAACCGCGAGGCGGCCAGGGGCCATCGCAGCATCTGCGGAGCGGCCATCGAGGCCCATACGAGCCCCGAACGACGCGGAGCATCGGCCAGGACCGCCGACCGCAGTCGAGTGTCCATCATCGGGCGCCCTCGGAGGCCCACCCGGAGAGGTGAACCGCGACGCTCCAAGAGGCGATCACAGCATCTGCGGAGCGGCCACCGAGGCCCATACGAGCCCCGAACGACGCGGAGCATCGTCGCGGTGGCACCGGGATCGCCTCGTGTCGACAGCCCGCACCGCCGTCGGGGGCACGATGGTCGGCGCGCGGTCAGCCTTGCGGCAAGCGAACCGCAACCATCGTGAGTCCCGGCTCACCGAGCTCCAGGCCCCGCACTTCGAGGCAGCGCGCGGTCAGCCTTGCGGCAAGCCAACCGCAACCATCGTGAGTCCCGGCTCACCCAGCTCCAGGCCCCGCACTTCGAGGCAGCGCGCGGTCAGCCTTGCGGCAAGCCAACCGCAACCATCGTGAGCCCCGGCTCACCGAGCTCCAAGCCGTGCACTTCGAGGCAGCACGCGGTCAGCCTTGCGGCAAGCGAACCGGAACCATCGTGATTCCCGGCTCACCGAGCTCCAAGCCGTGCACTTCGAGACGGCGCGCGCGGCTGTAGACCTTGAGCCAGTACAGACCTGCGGGCGGCTCCTCGATCGAGAACACCCCCTGGTAGTCGGTGATGGCGGTGATCCCGACCGTGTCGGTCACTTCACCACTGTCGGCCTCGCGCTTGAGAAAGATCGTCGCCTGGGGAAGCGGGGCGGCGGTCTCGGCCGTGACCACCTGGCCCATCAAGCACGAGCTGGCCGCAGCACAACGAGCCTGCACGAACGTCACCCCACCTCGACGGCCAGGGTCGACCACGGGCGTCTGGGTTGGCATGGGTCCACACGCGGATCCCATGCAGAGGGCGACGAACAACGAGGCGATGGAAGCGACACGCATGACGAGAGTGGGTCGGACAGCGGCCCGCGAACTCGGCGCCCGCCTGCCCACGCTACCGGGGCATAGCAGGCTCGTCCAGCGCGGCACGGGCGGCGACACGGCCTTTCATGGGAAACAACGCCGACCGCCACGACGCCTTTCAGTGGCGCTGTGGGCGATGCCCGCCCCCGGGACCAATCGCGTCCACTGCTGCAAATTCGGCCAGGTGCGTCCACCAGCGCAAGCGAGCCGCGTTGCATGACCGGGGGGGCCATCGTACGCTGGAACACGAAACGAGGCAGGTACTCATGGTCGGAATTCGCCGCGCAATCGCGCTTCTGCTGCTCGGGTTCTACGTCACCCAGTTCGCCATGACGGCGGGCCTGGGGCCAGACGAGACCTTCGCCTGCTACATGGGCTTGACGCTCTGTTACGGGCTCGCGTTCATCGGCTTGGCCGCCGAGTGGTTTTGGGCTCGCTGGTTTGCGATCGGCGTGGGCAACTTCGGCTCGCTGATCCTCATCGTGTTGTTCACCACGGGGATGGAACCGTTGATCGCCTTCTTCGGGTTCACACACCTGGCGATCTGGGTGCTGCTCCTCGGTGAGGGTATGGCCTCGCGCTACGAACACTCCGAGGCCACCGCCGAGCGTTGGAACTTCCAGGCGGAGTCGCTCATCCTGATGCGCCGCGCGGTCAAGTCCGCCGGGACCACCCTGCCCTTCCTCATCCTCTACGCCTTGGCGCCCAAGCCCGAGGCGCTTCAGCTGGTGGCGCTGGCCCTGGGAGTCGTGGGCCTGGGTGCCCTGCTCCGCGGTCGGACCTGGGGCCTGGCCTCGCTGGGCGGCGCTGGCCTCATCGCCGCGCTCGACGGCATCGGTGTGATTGGCGAGCCGGTCTGGGGCTACCTCATGCTGGCACCGCAGGGCTCGCCGATGATCTACAGCCCGCTCACCGGGTTGCTCGCCGGAGGCCTGTTGCTGGCTCCGCTGTTCTTCGCTCGGCCCATCGTTCGCTACCTGCGAGCGCGCTGACCCGCACAACGACGACGCGGCCGCCCGCGAGGGCATGACCGCAACGAAGGCCGAGCCAACACAGCTCGGCCTTCGCCGTTTCGAACGCTCGCGGGCTCACGTCGACGGTTCTCCGAGCCGGGCGCCCGCTTCTCCGCGTCGCCCATGGACGCCCGCCCTACCGATTCACCCGGATGGGCGGGGCCGTCGCGTATGCTCGCGGCGATGCTGGTGTCACGCCGCTCGTCGCTCGTGCTGCTGTTGCTGTGGCTGACCGCCCTCACCGCCTGCGCGCTGCCTCGCCAGGCGCATGCCCGGCCCACGACGGGCCCGGTGCACTACCAGGTGGAGATCCCGGCGCCCCACCGCCAGTACATCCACGTCACGATGACGGTGCAGCGCCCCGTGGGCCGTGCGAGCACGGTCGCGCTCCCAGCGTGGACCCCGGGCTCCTACCTGATTCGCGACTACGCCCGGCACCTGTACGACTTCGTCGCGCACGACGATCGCGATCGACCGCTGCCGGTGACGCGACTGGACAAGCAAAGCTGGCGAGTCCAACACGGCGGCCGGCCATTCTCTGTGCGCTATCGAGTCTTCGCCGCCGAGGCGTCGGTCCGCACCAGCCACGTCGACGACCGACACGCCAGCCTCATCGGAGCCAGCGTGTTCACCTATGTGGTCGACGAGCTGTCACGCCCCGTCACGCTCGAGGTCACGCTGCCGCCCACATGGTCGGCCCACGGTGCACTGACATCGGAGCCTTCGCCCCCGGGCATCGCCCGATTCTCGGCCGCCGGCTACGACGCGCTGGTCGACGCCCCGATCGAGCTGGGCACGCCCGCCACCCGCCGCTTCGAGGTCGATGGGACCGCCTTCGAGTACGTGCTCACGGGGGCCGAGCACACCGCCATCGATCTCGATCGCCTGGTCGCCGATGCACGCGAGATCGTGACGGCGCAGGGCGAGATGATGGGCGGCTTCCCCATGTCTCGCTACGTGTTCCTGCAGCGTGTGTCGCCCACGGGCGGTGGAGGTCTCGAG
>JAHZJA010000907.1 GCA_022601155.1 Deltaproteobacteria bacterium
CCGCGACGCCAATGCGGTGGCGGTCGACGACGTCGAGCTGACGATCTTTCATCACGCAGCGGCGGCCGACCGCCGCGCGGTCGAGATGGTTGCACGTGAGCCCGGGGTCTATCGGGGGCCGGCGGCGCTGTCCCGCGCGGGAAAGTGGCGGTTCGAGGTTCGGGCCCGACGCGGGGCCGACGTGTTCACCCATACCGAGTCGCGGATGGTCGGCCAGGGCGAGGTTCCATGATCGCACTGCTCGGCTCCGTGCTCGTGGCCAGCGTGGTCGGCAGTCTTCACTGCGTGGGGATGTGCGGCCCCTTGCTGGGGTTGGTGACCGCGCCTGCGGGCCGGGTACGACTGCCCGTGGCTGGAGCGATACGTGGCGCCGTCGCCCATGGCCTGGGCCGGGGGCTCGGGTACGCACTGTTGGGGATGCTCGCGGGGAGCCTCGGCATGGCGATCGACCTCGGGGGCGCCCGCGTCGGGCTCCAGCGTACGGCGGTGATCATGGCGGGCGGCTCGATGATCCTGATCGGCGTGGTGGGGCTGCTGCATGCGGCTGGCGTGCGAAGCCGCTGGCGCCCGCGGTTTCCACTCGCGACGGCCATGGTGAGCTGGGTGGTCCGGCGCAGTGCCGCGACCACTCCACGGCTCCGCGGTCTCGGGCTGGGGATGGCCACGGTGCTCATTCCCTGCGGTTGGTTGCATGTGTTCGTCATCACCGCGGCGGGAACCGGTTCGCCGGGCGCCGGAGCTGCGGTGATGGTCGCGTTCTGGCTCGGCACGATGCCCGCGATGTTGGTCTTCGGGGCATCGATCCAACGGCTGGGCGGGCGCGTGCGAGCGCAGCTGCCGTGGGCCATGTCCACGATCGCGATCGCGGTGGGGGTCTACACGCTGACGATGCGCACCGTGGTGGACCCGGAGCCCGGGCGGGCATCGACGGGTGAAGCCGACGTGCCGCTGTCGGAGCGAGGCGCCCCGTGTCATTGAGTTCGCCCGTTGGGTGCACGCACTGCGGGCTACCGGTCGCCCAGGCTCGGCGCGAGGATGGGGTCGACGCATGGTTTTGCTGCCACGGCTGTCGGACGGCCCATGCGCTCATCGTCGAGCACGGCCTCGAGTCCTTCTACCGCCAAGCCGGGGCCGACGAGCGCCGTGCCGCGGCGACGGGCGATGGTCCTCGGCCGAGCTATGACGATCTGGACCGGGCCCGCTTCGTCGAGGCCCACACCACCGTCACCGCGCCGGGAGAGCGCGAAGCGACCCTCGGGATCGAAGGGATGCACTGCGCGGCGTGCATCTGGTTGCTGGAGAAGCTCCCGCGGGTGGTCCCGGGCGTCGTCGAAGCGCGGGTCGACTGGCGGCGCGCCAGCCTACGGGTCCGGTGGCAGACCGAGCACACCTCCCTCGCCGCCATCGCCGAGGCGGTCTCGGGGCTCGGCTACCGGCCCCATCCGGAGGCTGCGTCTGGGCGCGAGCGCCACGGGCAGACCGATCATCGCCAGCTGGTGAGCCTGGGCATCGCCTTCGCGGCGGCCGGCAACAACATGCTGATCGCGCTGTCGCTGTACCTGGGGATGTTCTTGATGATGGCGGAGCCCGTCGTGCAGCTGCTGCGCGGGGCGAGCTGTGTCGTGGGGATGGTCTCGCTGCTTGGTCCGGGCCGCGTGTTCTTCGTGGGAGCGTGGGCCGCATGGCGCTCCCGCACCCCCCACATGGATCTACCGGTCGCGTTGGGCCTGGCGGTGGGCGGCGTCGCGGGCCTGGTCAACACGGTCACGGGGCAGGGCGAGGTGTACTTCGACACCCTGTCGGCGCTGGTGTTCTTGTTGCTGCTCGGGCGGTTCATCCAGGCGCGGCAGCAGCGACGGGCGGCGGCGTTGGTGGAGGTGCTGTACAGCGTCACCCCCCGCACGGCCCGTCGGGTGGTCGACGGCGAGGTGCTCGAGGTACCCGCGTTGACGCTCGAGCCCGGCGATTGGGTGCAGGTGCGAGCGGGCGAGGTGGTGCCCGCCGACGGCACCGTGCTCCGCGGTCGGTCGGCCGTCGACCACAAGGTCCTCACCGGGGAGTCTCGTCCATGCACCGTGGAGCCGGGGGCATCGCTGGCGGCCGGGGCCATCAATCTTCGGGCGGCGCTGACGGTCCGGGTCGATGCCACGGGCGAGGACACCCGGATGGGTCGGATCCTCGCCGACGTCGAGCCCTCGGCCGGCCCTGCGGCGCAGGTGGTCAGGCTCGCCGACAGGATCGGCGGATGGTTCGTGGTCACGGTGGTCATCGCCGCGGTCGTGACCCTGGTTGGCTGGCTCGTGCTCGATCCGACGGTGGCCGTCGACCATGCGGTCGCGCTGCTCATCGTCGCGTGCCCGTGTGCCCTGGCCCTGGCGACGCCGCTGGCGATCTCGGTCGCCATTGGTCGCGCCGCGCGAGCGCAGATCCTCATCAAGGGCGGTGATGTACTCCAGCGGCTCGCGACGCCAGGGGTGCTGTGGCTCGACAAGACAGGGACGCTGACCCAGGGGTGCATGTCGGTGCTGCAGTGGGACGGTGACGCGACCGCGCTCGCCTGGGTCACCGCGCTGCAGCGTCACTCGTCGCACCCGGTCGCCCGAGCGCTGGTCGAGTACGGTGCGACCAGGGGCCACCACGGGCGACCGACGGTCACCGATGTGGACCAGTCGATGCGGGGAGGAATCGAGGGCCGTGTCGACGGCCATCGCGTGCTCGTGGGCAACGCTCCGTTCGTCGAGGGGCGGGTGACCGGTCCGCTGCCGCCGGTCGTGCTGCGGGCGGCCATGCAGATGGTCGCTCGGGTGGTGTCGCCGGTGTTCGTTGCCGTCGACGGCCAGGTCGTCGCCGTGGCGGGGGTGGGCGATCCTCTGCGCCCCGAGGCGGCCTCGGTGGTTGGGCAGCTGCAGGAACGCGGGTGGGAGGTCGGCATCCTCTCGGGCGACCACCCCGATGTCGTCGCCCATGTCGGGCGCGCGCTGGGTCTGTCTGCTGCGCGCTGCCACGGTGGGCTGCTTCCACGAGACAAGGTCGCCTACGTCCGGCAGCGAGACGGAGGGCCGTCGACGGTGATGGTCGGCGACGGGGTCAACGATGGTGCGGCCCTGGCCGCGGCCACGGTCGGCATCGCCGTCCGTGAGGGGGCCGAGTCGGGGCTCGACGCAGCGCCGGTCTACCTCGGCTCACCCGGGCTCGCGGGGCTGGTCGAGCTCGTCGACGGCAGCCGCTCGACCCTGCGCACGATCCGGCGCAACTTCGCGGTCTCCCTGGCCTACAACGCGGTGTCCATTGGCCTGGCCGCCTTCGGCTTGATCGGCCCGCTGACGGCGGCCGTGCTGATGCCGCTCAGCTCGTTGAGCGTCGTCGGTATGTCGCTCGCGCTGCGCTGGAGGCATGCCTCGCCATGAGCGTGCTGTTCATCGCACTGCCCACCGCGCTCATCCTCGGAGGGCTCGCGGTGGTGGGGTTCGTGCTGTCGGTGCGAAGCGGGCAGCTCGACGACCTCGATACGCCGCCGCGACGGGTGTTGTCGGACGACTGATGAGAGCCCGCGATACCGAAACAGACGCCCTTTGCGCTATGACGAAGAGGGGGGGGCTGGTCGGGTGGTTTCACTTCCGAAAAATGGACCGGCCGCGAGAACCTTTGCGAGCGCAGGGAGTCGTGGTTGCGTAGATGGCTGACACCCGCGACGACGAGATCCTTGCGTTCACCGATTCCGTCCGTCGACGCCGTCTGATCGTCGCGGGGACGGCAATGTTGGCGCTGGGGCTGGCGCTCAACCTCTCGCACTTCACCCGTTCCGACGGCGAAGTCTTTCAAGCGGTGGCCACCGTCCCTTCGCCGAACGTCGTGTCCAAGGGCGAAGAAGGCAAGATGGGCAAGCCGACGGCCAAGAGCAAATCTGGCCTGTACGCGATGAAGGGCCCCAAGAACGCCACCGTGCAGATGTCCGCCAGTGCGGCCAGCCAAGACCAGGACGTCTGGGGCAGCCTGACGGGCACGGAGATCGGCGAGGCCGCGGGTGTCGGTGGCCTGGGGCTGGTGGGCACTGGGCGCGGCGGCGGAGGAACGGGAGAAGGAACCATCGGCCTGGGCAATACGGGGCTCATCGGGAAAGGCGGCGGTGGCGGCAACCGCAGCGGATACGGCCGGGGCTCGGGTGCGGGCTTCGGTGGTCGAGGCAAGCTCAGGGGCAAGGGTGGCACACGGGCGTTGCCTCGGGGCCCGGTGGTCGAGCCGGGCTTCATCGCCGTGGCCGACGATGCCAAGTCCACGTTCTCGATCGATGTCGATACGGCGTCCTACAGCGCGACCCGTCGCACGCTGCAGCTGAGCCAGCTGCCCGCGCCGGACTCGGTGCGTCTGGAGGAGCTGGTCAACTACTTCGACTACGACTATGTGCCGCCCCAGGGTGACACGCCGTTCTCGGTCACGGCCGAGGTCGGTGAGTGCCCGTGGAATCCCGACCACGAGCTGGTCCACCTCGGCCTTCAGGGCAAGATGGTGGCAGCCGAAGACGTGCCGCCCCGCAACTTGGTCTTCCTGGTCGATACATCGGGCTCGATGTCGTCGCCGGACACGCTCCCGCTGGTA
>JAHZJA010000908.1 GCA_022601155.1 Deltaproteobacteria bacterium
CCCCACACCGCTGGCTTCGACCACCAGGCCGTCGCGCGCAGCTCGCAGTCGCACCACGCCGTGGGCGGCATCGGAGTCGGCCGCCACGTCGTAGCCCTCTTGCAGCAGCCGTCGCACCAACCACCCGCGCAGCTGCTCCAGGCGCGCATGCCCGGCCGCATCGACGAATGGATCGGGGTGAACCTCGACCGCAACGGTGGGTCGTGCTGCAAGCATGACGGTGAGCGCGAGAGCGGACACGACGGGTTCCGAGGACCAAGATGGTGGGACGTGGGGTCGCTCCCCAATGAAGGGGATGGGTTCCGCGGAATTGGTCACACGTGGCGACCCCGGAGGTTTCCAGCGGAACCAAAATCACCGTAGCGGACCCGATGCCCGGAGCCCCCGGCGCCGCGCTAGGCCCGCTAGGACGCGGGTCCCGGCCCGAACTCGGCCGTTGTCGTCAGCGATGCGCACCGCACGCTCGCACCGCAATCGCGAGAACCGTGGACCGGCCCGCACCCAGCCGAAGTCATGGCCACTCGCTGAGCCGTCCCCGCCCGCTCGGACCCGCCATCACCGTCCGCCCGCCTGCCCGTTCGCTGAGCTCCGTCGACGCACGGCCGCCACGCGCTCGACCCGCCCGACCGCCGACGTGGCAGGCCGGGGGCGGCGCACGCACTACGTTCCGTAGCCGAGCAGGCCGTCGAGGCTGTGCTGCGTGATCGGATGGTAGCCCGCGCGCGCTTTCGCGTAGATGCGATCGGCATCCGCCTTGCGCCCTGCGGCCAACAACGCCTCGTACAGCGGCATCAGGAATTTGCGCCGCCCCACCGTCAGCAAGAACCGCTCGAGCCGCTCATCGACCGCCGCGTAGCCCTCGCCCACCCCAACCTCGAGCCACTGCGCGAGGATCTCGTAGTTGCCCGAGGCCGTCAGCGAGAACGTCTCGTCGAACGCCGCCAGGTCCTTGGCGCTCACCTTCCCCGGCAGCTGCCGCAGCATGTGCAGCCACTGGTGGGGGGTCCACCCGTCGGTGGACATCTTGGCGATCGGCACCTTCCCGGTGAGCACCGATTGCAACGCCGCGTCGACACGATCCATCGCATCGGAGGTGGGCTGCGGTGCTCCTTGCGGCACGCCCTCGGTGTGAATCCAATCCTTGGGCCGCGCCGCCGTGCGCTCGGGAAGCGGGCTGGCCACCTTCACCAGCTCGCGATCCAAGAACGCCTCGAACTGCTCGCTGTCGACGCTGGTGAAGGCATGCTGGTCGAACCACGCCCGCACGAACGGGTCGAACACGTCACGCCCATAGCTCTCCTCGAGCTCGCGCAAGAACAACGCACCCTTTTCGTAGGCCACATCGGACAGACCCTCATCGGGATCGCGCCCCTCGAGGTCCACGTGCAGCCGTGCGTCGCCGGGAAACTCCAGCCGCCCGAGCTCCTCTTCCAGATCCTGACGCCCGAGCATCGCCTCCATCTGGGCCTGGGGCTCCCCGAACAGCTCTTCGACGATGCGCCGCTCGATGTAGACCGTGAAGCCCTCGTTGAGCCACAGGTCTTCCCAGGTCGTGTTGGTGACGAGGTTGCCCGACCACGAGTGGGCGAGCTCGTGAGCGATGAGCGAGACCAGCGAACGATCACCCGCGAGGATCGTGGGCGTGGCGAAGGTCAGCCGCGGGTTCTCCATTCCACCAAAGGGAAACGCAGGCGGGAGCACCAGCACGTCGTAGCGCTCCCAGCGATACGGGCCGTACAGCGACTCGGCCACCGTCATCATCCGCTCCACGTCGGCAAACTCGTGCGCCGCCTTGGCGCGCACCGAAGGCTCGGCCCACACGCCGCTGCGATCGCCCAGCGCCTCGAACTCCAGTCGCCCCACCGCCAGCGCGATGAGGTAGGCCGGAATCGGCTGCGGCATCTCGAACCGGAACTGGCCCGCCGCGTCGCCCGGGTCCGTACGACGCGATGCCGACATCAACGCCACCCGATCCTCGGCGCCCTCGGTCTGGGGAACCTGCACGCGCGCGTCGTAGGTGACCCGGACCCCGGGGGAGTCCTGACACGGGATCCATGAGCGCGCGTGGATGGCCTGCGACTGACTATAGAGAAACGGGTCGGTGCCCTCGGCCGTCTGCTCGGGCCCCAGCCACTGCAAGCCCGTGGCCCCCGGCTGCGTCGCGTACTCGATCCGCACCACGTTGGCCTCGGCCGCCAGCGGGATCTCGAGTGCCTGCCCCAAGATCGGATCGCGCGTGCCCAGCGACCAGGTCGTGTCGGTCCAGGTGATCCCGGAGGCATCGGCCAGGTGGGGCACTGTCCCACCTGGTGGGGCGGCCATGACTCCGGTCTTCACGGCCTCGATGGCGAGATCTCGGGTGTCGAGCCACAGCGATGCCGAGGGATCGGTGCGCTCCACCCACAGTGTCGCCACGCCGACCAGCCGTTGGTCCTCGAACGACACCGTCCAGTCGAGGCCGATGTGCTGCACGCGGACCTGGTCGGGCCGCCCAAACGAGTGCGGGTCAGCCGACGCCGTCGACGCGGTCGACGCCGCGCCTGCCCCATTGGGCTCCGTTGGTGGGGCCTGCCCCGGCTTGCACGCCATTGCCATACATCCCCACACCACGGCCGCGAACCTGAACGAACTCATGCCCGAGCGCGGGTAGCCGGACCTTGGTCCCGCGGTCAACCACCGCAGGGATCGAGCTGGCGCCGACCGCGTCCAGTCGTTCACCGTCAGCACGAAACTGAGTTCGTTTTATTACTATTGAGATTTTCGCGCTCGGCGAGGAGAGATCTCCTCAATGCTCGATATTGAACCGTATTTGGGACGTTTCCGGATTTTCTGTGTGATTTCCAGGGGCCGGCGCCTGCAAATAAATCCAGGTGGGTCCAATTTACTCTTGCCGGAAAATGTGTAATCCGGCTTAATGCCCAGTGTCGAAGCGAGCTTTCCGCCATGACCGTCACCCACCGTTCCGTCGCCGCTGCTGCCGCCCTTTGCCTGACCACCGTGCTCGGCGCCGGTTGTGATCTGCTCGATGCGTTCGACAACGAGGGCAGCACGGTCGTCCAGTTGTTGGTGACGCACCACGCGACGCCGCAGGACGGGATGTTCCCCGACCTTGCCGCTGGCGCCGCCGACCAGCGCACGTTCGACACCGACGACGGCTGGAACATCATCCTCACCTCGGCGTACGTGACCACCTCGCACGCGACGTTGGAGGGCTGCAACGGCACCTCCATCGACTTCGACCCGTTTTGGGGACAGCTTCCCGAGAACATGGGCAATGCGGATCTCGACCTGCTGTCGTTCGCCAGCGTAGAGGTCCAGGCGAGCACCTTCTGCAGCATGACGGTCGAGTACGGGCCCTTCACCTCGACCGAGGGCAACCATCAAATGGGCGCCGACGGCGACAAGATCAAGGGCGCCACCTACTACATGCGCGGCGTAGCCCAGAAGGACGGCGTCTCGGTTCCCTTCGAGTTCAGCGGCAACGACACCGTCGTGGTCGACCTCGACTTGTCCTCGGTGATGAGCGGCCGCCCGCTGACCATCAATGCCGAGGAAGCGTTCCCGGTCGACCTCACCTTGTCCAAGACCTACGACCGCTTCTTCGACGGCATCGACTTCGCCGACTTCGACCCCCAGGACGTCCACGGCAACATCGTGGCGATGCTGGAGCTCGAGACCCGCGTGGCCTTCGGCACCCGCGTCGCGGCCGAGTAGCCCCCGCGCTTCCGGTTCGAGGCCCCACCACCGTCCTCGCGCGGCTTCGCCCTCACCGCAGCCCGCTTCCACCAGGAGGCCCGTAATGGAGCCCCCCGTGGCCAAAGGTCCGCCGCCCGCGGCGCTCCGCCTCGCTGTGTATCGCGCGTAGATGCCCGATCGACGTCGGGCTTTCGACGTGCGCGAGGGCAGGCCATAAGATGGCGGCGGTGCCCAATTGCGCCCATTGCGGAGCCCACGTTCCGACCGGAGTCCGCCAGTGCTCCGCGTGTGGTGTGACGCTCAGCGGACGCGACCACGCGACACAGCCGGGCCTGGGGCACTCGTCCGCCCCCACGACGCACGACCCGATGATCGGGCGCTCGATCATCGACCAGTTCGTCGTGCGATCGAAGATCGGCGAGGGCGGCATGGGTGGGGTCTACCTCGCCGACCAACCGAGCGTGGGCCGTACCGCCGTCATCAAGGTCATCCATCCGTGGTTGTCCAAGGACCAGAGCATCTCGGCTCGCTTTGCCGCCGAGGCCCGTGCTGCAGCTCGGCTCCAGCACCCGCACATCGTCGCGATCTACAACTACGGCAAGCTGCCCGACAGCACCTTGTTTCTCGCGATGGAGCACATCCAGGGGCTGACCCTGGCGCAGACGCTGCAGTCCAACGGACGACTCGAGCCCTCACGCGCAGTCAACATCGCCACCCAGTGTTGCGAAGCGCTGTCGCATGCCCACCGTCGCGGCGTGGTGCATCGCGACGTCAAGCCCTCGAACATCATGCTGCAGACCCGACACCAAGGCCCGGGCTTCGCCAAGATGCTCGACTTCGGAGTCGCGACCATCGACGACCGCGACGCGGCGCCGGGGCGCTCGCCCGCAGGCACGCCCTGTTACATGTCCCCCGAGCAGCTGGCCGGGGGGACCGTCGACGGCCGCAGCGACATCTACTCGCTGGCGATCGTGATCTACGAGATGTTGGTAGGGCAGCCCCCCTTCCTGGCGCCCTCCACCGAGGCCTATACACGTCTCCACCGCGAGGTGCCCCCGCCTGCCCCCACCGCGCTGGTGCCCGAGGTTCGCATCCCGCCCGCGCTGGAGGCCTGTCTGATGCGCGCCCTCGCCAAGACCCCCCACGCTCGACCGCAATCGGCCGAGCGCTTCGCCGAGGAGCTGTGGGCGGCGGTCATGGCCACCGCGACCAGCCTGACCGTTCGCAGCGACTTCGAGCTGGCGCGGCGTTCACCCGCCCGCCCTGGTGCGGCACGGCGGGTCGCCGTCTTCGCGCTCGGCGGCCTCGCGGCGACCGGCATCGCGACCGGTCTGTACATGCGATGGAATCCGGACGACGGCACGACGGCCGCACCTTCCGCGCCGCCTGCCCCGACCGCTTCGAACTCGCAGCCCCATCCCGCCCAAGCCGCGCTGATGCGTAGCAGCATCGTGGAGCTCAAGGCCGAGCTCGAGCGGGTCGCCGTGCTCTCGGGGCGGGGCTCTGCCGCCGTCGCGGGGGCGATGACGGCCTATCACGAGCATGCGCGACAGGTCCCTGCCGGACAGGATCCCGAGCTGCACCGCCG
>JAHZJA010000909.1 GCA_022601155.1 Deltaproteobacteria bacterium
GGCCTGAGCACCCCGATCTCGGTGCTGATGGCCGGGGATCCGGTCAGCGCGACTGGAGGCGGTGGCAGTGACACCGGGGTGCCCGGTGGCACGGTCGGCGAGTCGGGCGATGATGAGCCTATGGAGACCGACAGCAATGGGTTGGTCCCGGGCAATGGCAGCGGCTGTGGCTGTGCACAGGGCGACTCGACGCCGCCTCTGCTGGCGTTGGGCCCCTTGATGCTGCTGCTGGGTCTGCGTCGTCGCCGTTCGCTGTAGGAACGCGGGACAGCGTCATCGACGTTCGCACCTCCGTCAGGGCCCACGCAGCGGCTCGACGGAGGTGTCGTTGTTTTGGAAACGCGACCGTGTCGCACCCCTGCGCTCGTGGCCGTGGCGCGGAGCGACGACGGCGAGGCGCTCGCCCGTCTGCTGCGTTGCGCTGCCGCCCAGGTTGGCGATCTCGATCCCCGTGCCACCTGTCGCAACGCGATGGTCGAGGTGTCGAGCAGGGCGTGTCGAGCCGCCGAGGCTTGTGCGCGCTGTCGAGTTTCCACTACAGTTGCGTTGTGTCTCGGAGCTCGATGGGCCTGTAGATGGAACTCCCGCTGAAGGCCAAGACTGCCTACGTCGTCGGATTGGAAGCGGAGCTGGCCACCATTCGCGAGCGCATCCGAGCTCTCGAGTTCGCGGTGGCCTGTGCTCGGGTGCTGGCCACGCGGGAGCACAACCTCTCCAACCTGGGGTGGATGTTGTCGATGGCGCTCGGGGCTGTGGGGACGCTCGTGGCCGTGACGCGGAGCCAGCGAGAGGATGTCTTCGTCGACGAGCTGCACGACCTGGAGATGGCGCTGGTCAAGCTGTGGATGGACAAGAAAATCCTGCTGCGGGAAATCGATAGCGCCCAGCGGAGACAGGCGATCGAGGCACCGCGTCGCTGAGTGCAGCAGCATCATTGGCGCGGAGCAGGCGAGTGAGACCCGCCTCCATCGCTCGGATGGAGTCGATGCCACCGCGAACTCAGCGGCAGACGCACTCGGGCACCAGGCTGCGCACGCGAGCTGCGGGGACCTGCACGGTGTCACCCACGAGCACGGCTCCCGATGGCGTTCGTGAAAGCGAAGGGTCGAGCCCGGGCCAGCTGACCTCACCGACGTCGAGCTCCTGCATCCACTGCTGCTGGCCCTGGGCATCCAGGCCCACATAGGTGGTCACGGGGATGGGTTCGATCGCCATGCCCTGGGTGAACTCGTAGCTGTGGCGGATCCAAACCACCATTGTGCCATCGGTATCGGGGAGCACGCCGAGGTAGTGGGTCGTGCCCTGGTTGGGGACCACGAACTGCGAGGTCCACGAGGGCGCGCCGTCGACATCGTGGGCCACGACGTGCACGGTGGTCTCCATGCCGCCGGGGACACCGGTGCCGTAGGCCGCGACCCAGCCGCCATCGGGGAGTGCACCAAGTCCCTGGGGGGCGCCATCGAGCTCGACCTCGTGGGTGGGCTGGAAGGTTGCGGTGTCGAGGACCCGCACCCGACCGCCCTCCACGTCGTCGGTCTCGACGCTGCCCACCGCGAGCGCGGTCGAGGTGCGCACGGCGGGGCGTGCAGCCGACCCCAACAGTGATGGCTCTACCGCGAACGAGGTGGCGACCGTTCGCATCCCGGTCGCGTCGTGGTGGACCAGGTCGACCAGGTCCGCCTGGACCCGGACGGGCACGATGCTGGTTTCGCCGGCCAGGCTCACGAGGCTGCCCAAGGGGCTGGCTGAGCCAATGCGGCGTGGCATCACCCAGCTGTCGATCCACACGACATCCATGGCGACGAGATCGATCTGGGCCACGAACGGCAGCAGGTCAGCGCCCATCTGCTGGGCGGCGACGAGTCGGACGTGGCCTGGTGTCTCGCTCTGGGTGGCGAACGCCACGCTGAAGCATGCCTCGCAGGGGTCCTGCACGGTGGTCGTCCCTTGCGGGAGGCCGTCGGCCGAGAGCGTGGTCAGGACGAGGGCCGACGACTGCCCTGCCTTTCCGAACGCGGTACGCTCCACCACTGCCACCGATCCATCTGCCAATGCGGTCAGCCCCTGCAGCGCGCGGGGATCCGCGCTGAGATAGGCCCACTGCTCGACCATCTGTACCGCGCAGCCTGGCTCGCACAGTGCGGGGGGCTCACCGGTCGAGCTGTCACTGGAACCATCACCGGTCGGTGTTGCGGTGGTGTCGACGCCATCGTCGGTGGTCGCATTGCCGACCCCGGATGACCCCGCCGTCGTGCCCGACGAACCCGTGCTCCCATCGCCTGCCACATCGTCGGGTCCGCACGCCGTCGCCAGCACCATCGCCCCCCAAATCCATCGCATGGGTCGAACGTAGCAGAGTGACCACGCTCGCGGCCCGGCCGCGTGGGGGCGGGTGAACCGTGGCCACCGGACCCTCGATCACTTCCGGCTGAACCGAGACGCCACCATCGTCTTGCCTTCGGGACCGGCCGACTCCATGAGCGAGGCGAGGTCGTTGCGGGCCGTGCGTTCGGCCTGGACATCGCCCAGCGCGGCGGAGCACTCGGCCAATGCGCGGTGAGCATCGAGGAAGGACGCGTCCAGAGATGCGGCACGTCGGGCACTGGCACACGCGGGCCCGGGGTGGGCGGTGGCGAGCTGGGTCCGCGAGCGCATCACCCATGACTCGGCGCGGTGGGGCACTTGGCGGGTGAGTTGCCGCCCGACCAGCAGAGCGCTCCCGTCGCGCTCGACGGCACGCCACGCCTCGATCGTTTGCTTGGCGGCGTCGAGCAGTTCGTTGGTCGGTCGCTGTTCGTGGAGGCTGTTGTTCCAGCCCTTGCCGGCCAAGCTGGCCGCACGGCGGTCCCGACCCGCATCGTGCTCGACCTGTGCCCACGCCAGCATCAGTCGCCCGAGCGGGTGCCGGCGATTGCTGCGGAAACCCGCCCGGACGGAGGCCCGAGCGCCGTCGAGATCACCGAGCCGCCGCAAGGCCTCGACGTGGACGAGGCGCGCCTCGATATCCCGAGGGTGGTCGGCAAGCCACTGCTCGAGCGTGCCCTTGACCCGTGTGATGTCTTCGGTGGTCGTAGACTCGATGTCGATGCGGGCCTGCGTGTGGAGCAGCGCGTCGACGGTGGCCCCACGGGTCCGCGCCGACTCCAGCCACTGTTCGCGCTCGTCGTGGAAACGATCGGCCTTCGCGGCGAGCTCGGCGAGCACCAGCAACGAGCCGGGAGCCGTGGACGGTGCATCCGCTACGCTGTGGAGGAGGTCCAGGGCCTCGATACGGTCACCCGCGTCGGCGAGGGTGAGACCCAGGGTCTCGCGAAGGGTCGGCGCCCAGGGGCGGAGGTCCGCCGCGCGACGCAGTGAATCGATGGCGTCCGAGATCTTGGCTGGGTCGTCGACCGAGAGGTCTCGGAGGCGCAGGCCGAGGAGAAACGCGGCCTGGGCCGGTACCGGCTCGTGCGCGAGGGCCTTCCGCAGCGGAAACTCGGCGCTCGCGGGCACCCGGCCGCCGTCGGCAGCGATGAGCGCCTCGGCCAGGCCCGTCCAGACCCGCAGGGTATGGGGGTGGCGTCGTGCGATGCTCTCGAGCTTCTCGGCGGCAGCGCCTGCGTTGTTGAGTGTGCCGTCGGTCCGAGCCTGCGCGACCCAGAGCATGGGTCGGTTGGGGAGGAAGTGGGCGGCGTACTGAACGAAAGGGTGTGCCTCGGCGTTGCGGCCTTGCTCCAGGAGGGCGAGGCCCTGCACCAGCGCCACTTGACTCGGGCCCTGGGGCAGCGTCGCGAGCTGCTCGAGGCTGGTCGATGGCTGATCGAGCAGCAGGGCGATCCATGCACGGTGGGCCGTGGAGACGTCCTTGGGTAGCTCGCCGCTGTCGATCCAGCGGGAGGCGAGGTCGGTGGCGTGGTGCCGCAGCGCGACCTCCAGCGCGAGCATGCGCGCCAGGTGATCCATCGGGTGTAGCGCGCGATAGGCCTCGTTGAGCTGCGTCTGGGCGTTGTCCTCACCCCCACGCAGTGCCAGCATCCCCGCGGCGAGGCGGGCCCGTGCGGCATCCCGAGGCCGCAGCGATGGGTCTTGGAGCAGCGTGTCCAGCTTTGCCCGTGTCTGGTGGAGTCGAGTTCTGGTGACGGCGTCGAACAGTACGCGGTCGACGGCGACCCCGGTGTCGGCCGGGCGCAGGCGCAGGGCCTCGTCGAGCCGGGCCCCTGCCTCGTCGAGTCGACCCGCGCGGAAGTACAGCGCCGCCGCGACCCGGTGGGTGCGATCCCAGCTGGACTCGGCTCCATGCGACGCTTCGATCGCCTCGATGGCGGCCGCGATCCGAGTTGGGTCGCCGAGCTGGTGCACCTCGATCTGCCCCCGGACCCACCACAACGCCCGCTGGAGCACGGCGGTGTCGAGCTCATCGGGCTCCAGCTCGGCCACCATGTCGCCAGCTCGGTCGGGGTGTCCCTCCAAGACCGCGAGGATGCTGCGAGCGATGGCGGTCTGTGGACCCTCTCGCGCACCGTCGAGGGCAGCCCGGACCTCGTCGGTCGACACGGAGCCATCGATCGCCTGCTGGGCCCGGACGAACGCCAGCATCGACCGGCCATCGGGAGCGTCGGGGTCGGTGTCCAGTCCCCATGAAAGCCACGTGACGGCCTGTTCCAGCGACTCGGGCGTCTCGTCGGAGACGAGCGTATTGGCCGAGGTGAGCGCCCGGTCCATGCGTACGTAGTCGACGCTGATCTTGCCTGCACACGCCAGGAGCACCGTGGCCGCGATGATCGCCGCGCTGTGGAGCGCGGTGGTACGGCGTTGGCGACGTCGAACTTCCGCTTTGGCCTTTGCCGTGGCTCGCCGACGGCGTTGCACCTCCAGGACCAGATCGGTCGGCCGGAGTTCCGTGGGCACCGTCATCGTCATCGTTGCGTCGTTCATCGCTTCACCATCGAGGCTCGGGCGGGGGGGCAGATGGGGGGTCGCAGGACGAAGCGCTTCCGAGCCCTCACGGGGGGCGGCGATTCGTCGAGGACTTCGACCAGCTCGGTCGCATCGAACACCTGGTCGTCCGGGGTTGCGGTCGTTCGGGCGCCGAAGCGCGAGGATGTGAGATCCAGGACCAAGGTGGAGTCCATGCCCGAGGGCCCCTTGCGTTGGGTCGAGCTCAC
>JAHZJA010000910.1 GCA_022601155.1 Deltaproteobacteria bacterium
AACTTGCCCGGCCAGCGAAGCTCGATGCCGTCGCTCATGGCGCGGGCGCTGAGGCTCCGGACGCTTTGGTCTCCGGCTTGGCGGCCGGCAACTTCCGCACGTATGCCACCAGCACCTGGAGCGTGGCATCCGTGAAGCGCTCGCCGAAGCCCGGCATCTGACCTCGGCCGGCCCGGATGACTCCTTTGATCCCCTCGTCGGTCAGACGCTCGACATTGGCGGCGACGGCAAAGCTCGAAGCGGTGGGTGCCGCCGCGGTCGGCTTTCCGTCGGCGCCGTGACAGCGCGCGCAATACTGGTTGTACAGCTGTGAGGCCACGATCTCGCGCTCGGGACCGGTCGCTTCCGAACAGCCACCGAGACCCGCCAAAGCGAGTACGAGCGCAGCGATTCCGGCTCGGAGCATGGGACAACGTCTAGCAGCCCGGAGTCGGGGCCGTCGAGACTCCGACGTGGATTTCGGCATGGTCGCCCTCGCCGCGCGATCGCGGCGCGCTACCGGGGGGAGGGCAGCGACTGACGCGCGCGGGCCGGGGCGCCGAGCCCCCGGAACGCGACGATGCCTGTGACCTTGGCCTCGATACCCGGCACCAAGGCCTCGATACCCGGCACCGAGGCCTCGTCGTTTTTTTGATGTTCGTGGTGATCGATCGGGCGCGCCGCGGGATTGCGGTTGGGGACCGGCGCTGCGGTCCAGGAGAAAACACGATGAGGAAACTACGCTCGAGGATGGTCGGATGTCTTGCGTTGGCGTCGGTAGGGTTGGCCCTACCCGGCGACGCGCAAGCGGACTATGGAATGCAGTTGTTGGTCGTCGGTGAGACGTCGACCGGCAACCGCTGGATGCAGCAGTTCGATGAGGCGGGAGCACCGGTCGCCGCACAGGCATGGACTCTGCCCGCGCTCCCCACCGGCGTTCGATGCCAGGACGCGGTGAGCCTGATCGGCGACCGGGATCGGTTCGCGCTGTCGTGTGCCACCGCGACGGGACACATCATCCAGCAATACGCACGGGTGGCCGGAGCCTGGGTCCCCGACACCCTCCCCAGTGGATTGCCCGCTCAGCTCATCCTGCCGGTCACGGGCGGCCTGAGCTACCGCGGGCTGATGGGCTACTACGACACCGCGACCGGCGTCTCACGCTTCGAGATGATCCAGCGCTCGGGTATCAGTGCGGCCCCGATCAACCAGGTCATCAACGTCACCGCGTCCAATGCTCCGGGGATTCCCACGATCACCCCGCTCTCGACCGGGACCAACTTCACTGGAGTCTTCGACAACATTCGAGTGCTCGATGCGGAGGCGACCTTTTCCACCGGGCAGACCGAGGGCCTGATGTTCCTCGGCAGCCAAGCCGGGGTGGGAGCGGTGGGGAGATTTCTGCCTCGCCTTCCGGGCCCTCCGCCCGCGACCGGGATGGCTGGGTATACGTACGACACGACGGGAACCGGTCCGGGCGCCACGATGGGGCCGGTCATCAACCGCGACCTCCCCAACTACGCGCCGAGCCCCGCGCAGCCGCTGTTCGATCGCTTCACCTGGCTCGACCAGCCCGGTGCCTTGGACTCGTACGATTGCGGCCTGTACCCCGGCACCCCTGCGGCCGGGGGAACGCCGGCCGGGCCTCTCGTCCTCGGCTGTGCCTACCCCGAGGACGCACAGATGATCCTCGGCCCGAACGTGGCCGTCACGATCCCATCGACGACCGACCCCACCCCCTCGGTCGACCCGATGAACGCCGCCATCATCAACTACGCGACCAACTTCGCGGCCCCCGGGTGGGCACAGGTGATCCCCATCAGTGCTCCGGCCCCGCTGTATGCATTTGCGCCTCCGCCCGGACCCGGTCAGACCCAGGCCTGCGACTTCAACCCGGTGACCCCTGGCGTCGACGACGTGCTGCTGCTGTCGCGGCTGTCGGTGGGCTTCTCGGTGCCCCTGAGTCCTCCCTCCACCATGGCCCACGTCCTCGACGGCTGCGACTGCAACAACAACGGCGCGATCGATGTTCTCGACGTCCTCAATCGCGCTCGGATCATCGCGGGCCTGATGCCCGTACCCGCCGGCACCACGTGCTGAGCCCCACCACTTTCCACGGAGACGATGACAATGACGATCTCGAAGCACACGATCATGGGGCTCACCACCGCGCTGCTGCTCGCGGGGCCCGCCTGCACCACCTCCCTCGACACGGACTCGGCGTTCCGAGCCGGCGACGGCGACAACGAGGGTGGCGGCGACGAGGGTGACGGTGACAACAACAACAACAACAACAACGACAGCTCCAACGACGACGAGGATGGGATCGATCCCACCAACGGTGATGCGCCCCCCCTGGACCAGGGCCGTCCGGTCGGCTTTGGGCTGTCGTTTCCCGGCGAGCTCGAGGCTGGTCAGACGATCGCCGTCCCGCTGGTGGTCGATCCGGGGGGGTTTGCGGTCGGTGCCTATCGGCTGGACCTGGCCTCCGACCCATCGGTGCACATCCTGTCGGTGGAGGGCACCGAGGACTTTCCGGCCCCAATGGCCGTCAACAACCGCGCCGACGAGGGACGCACCACGGTGGTCGGCATCAGCACGACCCCCGGCGCCGATGGTCCGGTGCACGTGCTCGACCTAACGATGACCATCATCGATCCCGAGGGGGCCAGCGGCAGTCTGTCACTGCTGTCGGGTAGTGAAGCTGCCCTGTACGACCCGCACGGCAATGCCTTCATGGCCGCCGCACCCACGCTCGACATCGCCGGCTGACGCAGGCTCGGCGTGCGCTCGGGTCGATCGCCTGGGCGCACGCACTCGCCGTTCAAAGACGCAGTGAAACCACCGCCGCTCAGCTGCGGCTCGTTTGAAACGCAGTGAAACCACCGCCGCTCAGCTGCTGCCGGTTCAAATTGCAGTGCAGCGACCGTCGCCCAGGTCTCATTCGAACGCAGCGAGGACACCGCCGCCGTCCCACAACGGGAACCCGGGTTGCTGTCGTCGACAGGCCGGGGACGCAGAGGATCGGTTCACGTGCTGTCCCAGCGACAGCTGGGCCAGTCGCCTCGGCGCTGGACTGTCGCTCGGGCGCCCGCGTCAGCGTGGTAGCAGCTCGAGGGCCGAGCTGAGGGCGTGCGGCGCAGCAGCACTGCCACCCGGCGCATCGGGCACGGCGGCTGACGGCTCCGTCACCGCGGGCGGGGGCGTCGGCACCGGGGGCTCGGCCGACGGTGCAGGCTCGACCGTTTCGGGCGTCGCGGGCTCGACCGCTTCGGGCGTCGTCGGCTCTGGCTCCGGGGTCGGCTCCAAAGACGGAGGCGCGGCCACATCGGTGGTGGGCGCGGGCTCGTCCGACGGCGCGGCCTCGGCCGGGTCGGCATCGACGGCACGCTCGCGCTCGTCGAGGATGATGTAGCCCTGTTCATCGACCAGCACCCCGTGCGGCGGCACGTAGTCACCGGCGGGGGTATTGAGACCGAGGCGAACACCAAGGCTGTCGTTGTAGAGATCGACGGCCCGCTCGTAGCCCTTCTTGGTCTTGCCGTAGAAGACACCCGAGGTGATCCCAAAGCCCACGGCAGCGAGTCCTCCGCCCAACAACACCGCCCCGGTGCCGTTGAGTTCCTGGAGTTCGAGTCCCTCGCGGGCGGTGGCGGCCGTACCCGCCACGGTGAGGATCCCGGCGACCACGGTCAGCGCGGTGAACAGCCGAGAGATCCGCATCTCGCGGACGGGCAGCGCAGCCGAGCTGCTGGCATCGGAGCGCAAGATGGCGTCGAGCGACTGCCAGCTGCGCTTGGTCGCCATGACGCTCGTACCCTTGGTGTAGCGGGTGCCTTGCGGCTCGTCGTGACGGTAGATCGCGTTGTCTGCGAAAGCCTGCTCCCGATCGGCGCGATCGGTCAGGGTCTCGAGATGCTCGAAATCCGTCGGCCGCAGCTGCGGCGACAGGGACATACAGCCCCCACTTACCGCGATGGCGGTCAGCAGGGCACTGCCCTGCGCGACACTCCGAAATCGGCGCTGCACCGTGTTGGACCCTATCACGTTCGTATTTCCCCAGGGATGGCTTGTCCCCCCGCAAACGGGGCAGTGGCCATGGCCTTACACCAGGGGGTCGGCCCAGGTCGCCACGACCTCCTCGACGGGAGGAATCGGGGTGGGTTCTGCCTTGCGGCGCAGCCGCGTCAGGCGACGCTCGCATGGCGTGACCGACGCCGCCGCGACCGCCAGTGCCTCGGCGGGAACTCGGGCCCGATGCTCGAGGTGCTTGGCCAGCGACTCGTGGGCAACCGGGTGCCCCGGGACGCGCCGACACACCTGCGCCCACCGCCGAGCAGCCTCCGGCCACCGACCCTCACGCCTGTCGATCTCCGCCGCCACGAGGCCAGCCTCGACCGCGACCTCCCATCCCTTGCCCGAACCGCTGCGCGTGGGATCGGCGAGACTGACGAGCAATGGCTGCAGCAACGCCACGGCCTGGGCGCTGCGCTGCAATCGGTCCAGGTGACGCGCCGCCCGAAGCCGTTCGATGGCATCGATGGGCGACTGCATGCGGCCGTGCATCGTCTCGGCGAGAGCGGCGAGGCTGAGCACGTCGATCCGGTTGTGGCGCTGAACCTTGACGAGATCCTCGATGGTGGCGGCATCGGGCTCTTCCAACCATCGCCACAGCAACTCGACCACTTCGGCGCCGCCTACGTCGTCATGCCGATGCAGCTGCAGGTGACGCATCTCGAGGGTGCCCAGTCGGCAGTCGGGGCCGCGATCTCGCCACAGCCTCCGCGCCGGGGTGAGCAGATCCACATGCGGGGCAGCCAGCGGTTGCTCGGTCGGCGATGCGATCCCGTGGCGCACCAGACGGCGGCGCAGCAGCGGCAGGTCGAAGCTGGCCCCGTTGAAGGTGACGATCGCGGTGCGTGGACCGACCAGCTCGCCGAGCACCTCCTCGACATCGGCCAGCAGCGCCGCCTCGGACCCCACGCGGTGCAAGCTCCACTGCTCCACCCGCATGCGATCGGCGGCGACATGCCAGGTGGCACCCACCACACAGACCAACGCATCGACCTGGCCCAGCAGGCCCGTGGTCTCGAGATCGAGCATCACCGCCGGGCGCTTGGGCGACAGTCCGGCCTCGGGGAGCACGGCCAGGCTGTGCAGCGCTTCGGCGAGCTCGGCCGCGCGCGGTAGGTCGACCTCGGCCAGATCGTCGCCCAGGGCGGCCGGGCGCCCCGAGCCCCGCCCGACCGACAGCTCCAGCGTCTCTCGCACGACCCCGTCGTCGGCACCGCGGTGGCGGCGACGCGAGCCGGTCTTGGCGGCCCCGGCCTTCCCGCGGTGCGCCAACCGTCCCGCCAGACTCATGCGGGCGATGCCCCGCCGACGACGGCAGCCTCGCGGAGCGCTCGCAGCACCACCACCATCGCGTCGCGGCCCACTCCGTACTGCTCGGCGGCCTCGGTCGACGGACCCATGCAGGTGGGGCAGCCCTCGTTGCAGCCGCAGCCGGTCACCGTTGCGATCACCCGATCGAACAACGTCGGCCCCATCGCAAACGCGTGCACGGCAAGGCCCGCTCCGCCGGGATTGCGATCGAACAGCACGATGTGGGGGTACCCTCCAGCCTCGATCGTGGCAAGGGCATCGGGTGCCTGCGTACCACTGAGCGCGATCCCCCACGCACTGGGGTGCCCGCCCGTGACCGCGTGTCCGAGATCGCCCGTATCGCACATCAGCAGCATCGCGGCGACGAAGCGCATCGCGTGGGCAGCCGCCAGCGCCGCTCCGGCCCGCTCGGCTGGCTCGTGGAGCTCGGCCATCGCCTTGGGCGGGAGGCCCCAGTACGCAGCGGTGGTGTGGAGCTCGAGATCGGGCAGCGTGATCGGACCAAAGCCGATGTTCTCGTGGGTCGACAGCCGGATCTTCTTGAAGCCCGGCACGGTGCGCACCACGTGGGCGTAGCCGGTACCCATCCCGTGGGTGGGGCCCGACTCGGGGCCGGGCTCCACTTCGTCGACGACGCGGACCCGTAGCTTGCTCACCGCAACCGTGTAGTAGTTGGCGCTGACCGGGCGCACCGAGGCCTTGCGCCCCTCCCAGTCGAGCTCTCGAACTTCGTAGGGCCGACCCTCGATCGGATAGATCGCGCCGGGATGGAGGTACAGGGGCCCATCTTCGTAGTCGACCTGGGCCAAGACCTCCCCCGCCGGGTCGAGCACGCTGAAGTTCTCCTCGATGGCTCCGCGGATCGCGATCGCCTCGGCGGGCGACTCGCCACCGACGACGACGTAGCAGCCCTCACCATCGGGGCCCGGTTCGTGGAACAGGGCACCCCGGTCGGCCAAGTACTCGAGCGCCAGCGTGGTGTCCTGGGCGCTGAGACCCGGCAACACTTCGTGCTGCGAGATTGGCAGCTCCTGCGCAGCGCAGCGGATGTGAGGCAGCAGGACCTCGGGGTTGAGCGGATCGACGCGAGCCTGCTCGACCGCTCGGTCGAACAGGAAGCTGGGCTCGGCACCGACGAACTGATCGAGAGGCGATGACGACAGCACCATGACCGCCAGCGAGGGCTTGCCACGACGGCCTGCTCGTCCCGCACGCTGCCAGGTGGCCGCTCGCGTCCCCGGGTAGCCGGCCAGCACGACCGCATCCATGCCGCCGATGTCCACGCCCAGCTCGAGCGCGTTGGTCGATGCCACCACCCGGGCTTCACCGTCGCGCAGCGCCCGCTCGATCTCGCGACGCCGGTCGGGCAGGTAGCCGCCCCGGTAGCCACGAATCGCGGAGTTGGCCTGCTGCTGCGCCTGTAGCCCGTCACCGGAGCGCGCGCCGCCTCGCGGGCCCGAGTGCTCGGCCGCTTCGTCATCCCGCAGGTATCGCGTGAGCAGCTCGACCGCCCGCCGGGTGCGGCAAAACGCGAGCGTCGCCACTCCGGACCTGCGTAACACCGACGTCACACCGCGCGTGATCTTGATGTAATCGCGGCGTACCCCAGTGATCTCGTCGACCACGGCCGGATTGACGACCATGACCTTTCGCGGGCCACAGGGCGAGGTGTCCTCGTCGACGAGCGTGACCCCACCGCGCTCGGAGATCCAAGGGCACAGCGACTCGGCCAGCGCCCCAGGCTCGGCGATCGTGGCGGAGCACGCGATGACCTGCGGACGCGCGCCGTAATGGCGACACAACCTCCAAAGCCGACGAAGCACATTGCCCACGTGACTGCCGAACAACCCCCGGTAGGTATGCAGCTCGTCGAGCACGAGATACCGCAGGCCCGCCAGCACGCGACCCCACGCATCGTGGTGGGGCAAGACGCCGCGGTGCAGCATGTCGGGGTTGGTCGCGATGGCATGGGCACGAGCGCGAGCGGCCCGCCGCTGAGACGGCGGCGTGTCTCCGTCGTACGTCGCGACACCCACGGCCGCATCGCGGGGAAGCGATCCCGTGAGCTGCCGCATCGATTCCACTTGGTCACGCCCGAGCGCCTTGGTCGGAAACAACATCAACGCGCGCGCATCGGGATCGCGAAGCACCGCTTCGATGATCGGAACCTGGAAGCAAAGCGACTTCCCCGACGCGGTCGACGTGGCGAGCACCACGTCACGACCCTCGGCGATCGCCTCCATCGCCCGATGCTGATGCGCGTACGGGCGCTCGACACCGCGGTCGCGAAGTACCGCAAGCAACCGAGGATCAAGGTGATCCGGCCACGAAGCGAATGCACCAGATCTTGCAGATTCTTGGTGCACGTGGACGACGTCGAGACCCGGAAGCGCCGCGATCTCATCCGCTGCAGCGTCCAGGGGGCTGACCCCACCGTCCTTCAAGACGTTAGCTTCTCCCGTGCGGGCCAGGGCCTTTTGATCTCGACCGTTACCGTTGCCAGCCCCAGAAAGGAGGGTCCGCGCACGGGAGAAGCTTGGATAACGCTCTAACATTGAACGCGATCGGGCGCTCGCACTGAACGCTCGTTTCCACGTAACACTCGTTCAGATGCAGCGTCAAGCCGCCACCGGTCGCGATGTACGGTGGTTTGCGCGAAGGCCGGATCAGGCCCTGTTTCGCGTGCCGGCCGCGGCCCACGGATGCGCATGAGACGCGGGCCCGGTGCAGGGGCCAATTGGCCGGGCTCACCGGCCGGTTTCGACGGCGAGCTGCGACAGCAAGTCCGCGAAATCGGTAGGAAGATCGGACGTAAAGCGAACCGAACGATCTCGGGTCGGGTGCATGAAACCGAGGTCCGCGGCGTGGAGCATTGGTCGACCACGGCCCTCGCAGAACGCATGCAGACGCGGCCCGAGGTACTGCCGATCGTAGACCTTTTCACCCACCAACGGGTGCCCCGCTTCGGCGAGGTGGATCCGGATTTGATGCTGCCGACCCGTCTCGAGCCGACAGCTGACCAGCGTGATCGCGCCTGGCTGATTCGATCCGTCCCATTGCAGGTCGGGACCTTCGAGACGCTCACGCACCAGCACATGCGTCACGGCGCGACGGGCCGAAGGTGGCCGCTGCCGCCCACGACTGGGGTGCCAACTTCCGCGGCGTCCATCACCGCGATCGGGCACCAGCCATGTGTCGTGGCTCCCGGCCATCACCCGATCGTAGGCCAGGCCGAGGTACAGCCGCTCCACCGAGTGCCGTCGAAATTGCTCGCCCAGGCCCCGCTCGGCCTTGCGATTGCGCGCAAACACGAGAGCCCCCGTCGTGTCCTTGTCCAGCCGCTGCACGACCCGCAGCGGCGGTAGGTGACGCTTGCCCTCCAGCCGGCGCAACGCCGAGTGGGTCAGGTGCATCAGGGTATCCCGCTCGTCCCCTTGGTACGGCACCGTCAGGACGCCCGCGGGCTTGTCGACCACCACGACATCGGGATCCACGTGCAGCAGCGTGATCTCCCGCCTCTTGGCACGCGCCGCTTGTCCCGCCCCCACCACATGGATTTCATCGCCCGCCTGCACGCGGGTGGCGGGATCGGTGAGGGCCTCGTCGCCCTTCCACACCCGACCCGCGGAGCACAGCTTGCGCGCTCGACTCCAGGGCACGCCGCCGAGCAGTGCCCTTACCACCGCCGCCACCGTGGCGTCATGTTGTTCGGGGGTCACGACCCCCTGCGCCGTCAGCTCGGTCATGGTCGGAGCACCAGCTTGCCGACCGTTTGGCCGGACTCGAGTGTGCGGTGAGCGTCTGCCGCGTCGGCGAGCGCGAACGACTGGACCGGCGCGGGACGCAAGGCGCCATCGGTCGCCCAGCGAAGCAACAGCTCCATGCCTTCGGACAGCATGTGGGTCTGGGAGAACAGATAGCTGAGGTTGAAGCCCATCACGCTCCGGTTGCGTTGGGTGAGGTCGAACGGGTTGAACCGAGGCGTGCGCAGGTAGTGCCACGCCAGCCGCAGCCAGCTCCGCCGCTGGCCGGCTCGGGGCAACATGCTGGCAAAGCCGTACACCACCAACCGCCCGGTCGGGGCCAGATGTTGGTAGCTCGCGCCCAGCGTCGACACCCCGTTGGCGTCGAAGATCGCGTCGAAGCCCTCGGGTGCGGCCGCCTTGGCCTCCGCCCACAGGTCCTGCGTGGACTTGTCGATCACCACGTGGGCCCCCAGTTCGCGGGCGCGCTCCACCTTGTGGGAGCCCCCG
>JAHZJA010000911.1 GCA_022601155.1 Deltaproteobacteria bacterium
GGGATACGGTGCCGCCGGGGGCGGTGCCGCAGGGTACGGTGCGGCCTGGGCCGGCGCGACTTGGGCGGGTGCGGCGTCGGCCGGGTAGGCCGAGGGCACGGCGACGGGCGTGCCGGGCACGGCGTCCATCCCGGGGTCGGCGAGGAATGGATCGGCGATGCCCTCCGCCTCGTCGCCAGGGGCAGCGGGCTTGTTGGGCTCGTAGTCGTCGTCGTCGCCGCCCTCGTCGCGCGCTTTGATCTTCTCCTCGGAGTCGTCGAGATCGCGCAGCCAGGCGCCAAACTCATCCTTCGTAACGCGGCCAGCGCGGATGTTTCGCTGGACCACTCGCTTGTCGAAGAGACGGGTTCGGTCGATGTTCATAACGGCTCGGGTTTTAGATCAGCCCAAGACAAGCCGTCAAACGCGCCACACCGCTCGATTCATGGGTTCAGCGGTCTTGCGCTCGTACCGCAGCCTGGGAATAATCCCGACCCGCTGTCGGTCTCCGTCGCCCTTGCGATGGCCCCAACCGGGGTTAGAGTGTCCGGCCGTAGGGGATCGCGGGGCAGCCGCCTCACGAAACCCTTCCTTCAACTCACGCACAGCATCTATCCGAGATTCACCATGACCGTAGGTGCCTACGACATTCGCATGGTCAATCAGCTGGTCGAGCGCGAATCGGCGTTCCTCGACCGACTGATGTCCGAGATCAGCAAGGTCATCGTTGGCCAGCGTGAAATGATCGAACGGGTCTTCATGGGCCTTCTGTGCGGCGGCCATGTGCTGCTCGAAGGAGCGCCCGGTCTCGCCAAGACCCTCACCGTCAACACGCTCGCCCGTTGCCTCGAACTTCAGTTCAAGCGGGTGCAGTTCACCCCCGATCTGCTGCCGTCCGACGTGCTGGGGACGGTGATCTACAACCACCAAAGCGGCACGTTCACCAACAAGCGCGGGCCGGTGTTCACCAACCTGCTGCTGGCCGACGAGATCAACCGCGCTCCCGCCAAGGTTCAGAGCGCGCTGCTCGAAGCGATGGCCGAGCGCCACGTCACCATCGGCGACCAGAGCTACGACCTGCCCAAGCCGTTCTTGGTGCTCGCCACCCAAAACCCCATCGAGCAAGAGGGCACCTACAACCTCCCCGAGGCCCAGCTCGATCGCTTCATGTTCAAGATTCGCGTCGACTACCCCACGAGCGAAGAAGAGCTCGAGATCATGTCGCGCATGGGTAGCGGCCCCGAGGCACAAAAACCCGTGGCCGAGACGGTCATCGGGATCGAAGAGATCGAGCAAGTCCGCAAGACCCTCGACGAGATCATCGTCGAAGACCCCGTCCGTCGCTACATCGTCGACGTCGTCGCCACGACCCGGCGCCCCGGCGTGTCCGGGCTCTCGGAGCTGGAGGGTTTCATCGACTTCGGCGCCTCCCCACGGGCCACCATCGCGCTCCTGCTCGCCGCGCGGGCCCACGCCTTCATGCGACGGCGCGGCTACGTCAGCCCCGAAGACGTCAAGGCAATCGCGCCCGACGTGCTTCGCCACCGCATCATCTTGTCGTACGAGGCCGAGGCCGAGGGCAAGACGGTGGAGCAGATCACCCGGCAAATCCTCGAGCACGTTCAGGTCCCGTAGACGCCCTTGGGTGGGCCGGAGTCCGAGGTGGCGGGTCAATCGCAAAGCACGACGGAAGCGGAGGAAGCTCGGGCACGCACGACCGAGCTCCTGCGGGAGATCCGGCGCATCGAGATCCAGACATCGCGGCTGGTCACCCAACACCTGGCTGGCTCGTACCAGTCCGTGTTCCGAGGCCAGGGCATCGCGTTCTCCGAAGTTCGTGCCTACGAACCGGGCGACGACGTCCGGACCATCGACTGGAACGTCACCGCGCGGACCGGTGAACCGCACGTCAAGCTGTTCACCGAAGAGCGCGAGCTGACGGTGATGTTGGTGGTCGACATGTCGGCCAGCCTCGACCTCGGCTCCCGCGAGCAGGACAAGCGTCATCTGGTGGCCAAGCTGGCCGCGACCTTCGCGTTCTCGGCCATCCAAAACAACGACCGCGTGGGACTCATCGGCTTCACCGACCAGGTGGAGGTGTTCGTGCCGCCACGCAGCGGTCGCAAGCACGTGCTGTCGGTGATCCAGCGGGTGCTCAGCCACCCGCCGCAGGGTCGCGGAACATCGCCCGCCGTCGCGCTGGAGTACATGGCGCGACTGCACAAGGGGCACGGGGTCGCCATCGTCGTCTCTGATTTCATCGACGCCCTCGGTGACGGAAGCCCCGAGCAAGAGCGACGGCTGGAGCACGCCCTCAAGGTGGCCAAGCGCCGCCACGATGTGATCCCCATTCGCGTCGAGGATCCGCTGGAGCTCGAGCTGCCCGCGCTGGGGCTGATGACGGTCGAGGACCTCGAGCTGCTCGATCTGGGCGGCGACTACACCATCGACTTGGGGGCCGGGGCCGCCGGGCGCTACCGCGACGCAGTGGCCCAGGAGCGGCGAAGGATCGACACGCTGATGCGCAAGCTCTCGCTCCCCATGATGAGCGTCAAGTGCGGCGACGACTGGCAAAAGCCGCTCGTCGCGTTCTTCGCTCGCCGCAATCGGAGGTTGCGAGGATGAGACGCAGCGCGGTGACCGGAGCCTCGATGCTCGCGTTGTGGATGACGCTGGGGGCCGGGACGGTGTGGGCCGGACCTGCGGCGGGCGGTGCTCCAGCCCAGCCCGCGCCCAGCGTCGCACCTACGCAGCAAGAGCGCACCCAGGCACCCGTCGTCAGCGATGGCCCCGTCACGGTCACCACACGACTGTCACCCGATCCTTCCAACATCGGCGACATCCTGGTGCTCGAGGTCGTGGCCGCGTTCCCCCGCAACGTGCGGGTCAACCTGCCCACGCGCCTGAACTTCGAGCCACTGCGCCGGGTCGGCACGGAGGAAGGCGAGCCCGAGCCCACGGGCGATGGCCTGCGCAAGACGTTCCGCATCGAGCTGCAGTACTTCGAGGTCGGCCCGGCCACGATCCCCGGATTTCCGCTGACCTACGTCGATGCCGACGGCAATGTCCGCAGCATCGACGTGCCTCCCCGGCCCTTCACGGTCGAGTCGCTGCTGGCCAACGAGACCGAGCCACCCCGCCGCGGCGAAGACCCCCCCATCTCTCGCGAGTACCCCGACACGACCTCCGAGATCGTGATCTGGTCGGCCCTCGCCACGTTGTTGTTGGCGATCGTCGGGTGGATCCTCGTACGTCGGTTCTGGCGCCGTGATCGCGGCGTGGCCCTGCCCCCGCCGATCCCCCCGCACGAGGTCGCGATCGAGGCGCTGGCCGACCTGGAGCGCGGAGAGCTGCTCGCCCATGGCGAGGTTCAGCGCTACTACCTCGAGCTCACCGAGATCGCCAAGGGCTACATCGAGGGCCGGTTTGGCGTGGACGCGCTCGATCGAACCACGGAGGAAATCCGTCGAGCGGTCCTGGCCGACAGCAAGCGGCTGGAGCCGCTGTCCCCCGACGATGTGATCGAGTTCCTGCAGCACTGCGATCTGGTGAAGTTTGCTCGCTTCGCCCCGCCCGAAGATGAAGCCCGCGAGGCCCTCGGCTCGGTGCGCGAGATGGTCCACGCCTCGATTCCCACGGAGAAGACGCCCCCCAAGAGCGAAGGCGAGCAGGGCAACGACGGCGGCCAAGACGACGCCGACAGCGGCCAAGACGACGCTGACGGCCCGGACAACGACGCGCGCGAAGGCAGCGACGGCCGCCCGGACAACGACGCGCGCGAAGGCAGCGACGGCCGCCCGGACCACGCCGAAGGCGAACCGCCCCACGGCAGCGGCGACGATGCGGGCCACCAGAGCGAACGAGGCGAGGGTAACGAGCGCGGCGAAGACGACGCGGCTGCGCGCCTGACCACCGGGGGGCAAGCGGATCCGGCCCCCCACGACGCGAAGCCCACGACGGCCGCAAGCGACGCTGTGGGTAGCGACGCTGCCGACGTTCTCAGCCGCGAGCCCGTCGCCATCGCCCGGCCCACCCCGAGAGACGACGCCCTCGCCCCTGATACGGAACGCGCGCCGAGCCCATCGCAGGCCGAGGCCCCGAGTCCCGCCCCCCAAGACCCATCATCCACGACTGCGCCCTCGAAAGAAGGAGATGTTCCATGAGAGCGCTCGGCCCGATCTTCGGTTTCGCCGCGATCGCGTTCCTCGTGGTGACGGGTATCGTCGCGCTGGGGCAAGGCAACGGACTGCGCCATGTGGTCTGGGCCCGACCTTGGTGGGCCCTGGCGGCGTTGCTGCCCATCCTCGCCGTCACCTGGCGTACCTGGCGCGCGCCCCGGCCCGCCACAGTCCGGTTTTCTCGGGCGCGATCGCTACGTCGGCTCGGCACGACATGGGCCGCACGCCTGGTCCACCTCCCCGACGGCCTCCGACTGGCGGCCGCCCTGCTGTTGGTCGCCGCCCTCGCCCGGCCCCAGTCCTCGGTCAGCACCGAGCGAGTCGAGCACGACGGCATCGACATCGTCATCGTCTTGGACCTGTCCGACTCCATGGAGACCCCCGACATGGTCCCCAACCGGCTCGGCGCGGCGCAGGCGGTGATCGACGACTTCATCCGTCGTCGCCCGCGTGACCGCATCGGCCTGGTGGCGTTCGGACGCACCGCATCGACGGTCGCGCCGCTCACCATGGACCACGGGGTCCTTCGAACGCTCGTCCGTCGGCTTCGCCTTGGCGTGATGGAGGGCAGCAACACCGCGATCGGAGCCGGACTTGGCGTGGCGCTCAACCGCCTCAAGGAATCCGACGCCGACAGCCAGGTGATCGTGCTGCTCACCGACGGGGTCCACAACGCCGACGGGCTCGACCCCGACGCGGCCGCCAGCAAGGCGTCCGCCCGCGGGGTGAGCGTCTACACCGTACTCATCGGCCGACATGGGCTGGGCTCGGGCTCGATCGACCCCGGCCGCCTGGAGAAGATCGCCAGCATCACGGGAGGCTTCGCCTACACGGCTGCCGACAGCGAGGCCCTCCAGGGCAGCTTTCAGGACCTACTGGACAAGCTCGAGCGCTCGGAGATCGAAGACGAGCCCAAGCGACCCGAGCTGTTCCTGTTCGTGCTGTTCCCCGCGTTTTGGCTGCTGCTGCTGGACATCGGTCTGCGCTGCACCCGGCTTCGGAGGTTTCCATGATCGCGATGGCAACGCTGCTCGCGTGGCTCGAGCCCGAGTCGGCCGACACCCTCGATGAGGTGAAGCTGGCCTACTGGGACACACTGTGGCCGCTGCTGCTGGCGATCCCGCTGGTGGTGGTCGCGTTCGTCTGGGCGGCGCAGCAGCGTCGTCGGGCGGCGCTGGCTCTGGGCAACCCCCGCCTCGTGTCGCGCCTCATCGACAGCGTGCACCACGGACGCCGCATTCTCATCGCGGTGGCGATGACCCTGGCCGTGGCGGCCGTCGTTGCGGGCATGCTGCGGCTGCAGTACGGCGGCACGGCGAAGATCATCCCCGCCAGCGGTCTCGATGTGGTGCTGGCCGTCGACTACAGCAAGTCGATGCTCGCCCAGGACGTCTACCCCTCCCGAAGCGAGCGCCTGGAGGCCGAGATCGGGCGGTTCCTCGACGACGCGGGCCGTCGCGGCGATCGGGTGGGCGTGGTGGTGTTTGCCGGAGCGGCGCGGGGCTTTCCCATCACCCCGGACATGCGCATGCTCAAGATGTACCTGTCCGACGCCGATCCGCGGACCGAGCGACCCGGCGGTACCGCACTCGGTCGCGCGCTACGGCGGTCACTGGCCTTCCTCGTCGATGCACGCCGTGGTGTCGACGAGACCCCCACGCCCGAGGGCAACGACGACCAAGCGCTCGAAGGCCGGATCCCGCCCGCCGAGAACGGCCAGGCGATCGTCCTGCTGACCGACGGCGAGGACAATGCCAGTCGCCCCCTCGAGGTGGCCGAAGAGGCCGCACGCCTGGGGGTCCGCATCTACACCGTCGGCATCGGATCCACCTCGGGTGAGCCGATCCAACAGTTTGACAAAGAAGGCAACCCCACCGGCTTCGTCAAGAACAAGGAGACCGGCGAGTACGAGATGACCCGGCTCGACGAGAAGACGCTCGAGGACATCGCCAAGGCGACCGGCGGGCGCTACGTCAAGGTGGAGAGCGAGTCGTTCAGCCTCGATGAGGTCCGCTCGGTGCTCGAGGAGCTGTCGCGGACGCAGAGCGAGAGCACGGTGGAGATCGATCGCAACGAGGGCTTCCCCATCCCTGTGGTGGTGGGCTTGGCGTTGCTGTGCCTGGCGCTGGGGCTGGGCGATCGCAAGCGGGAGGCGGCATGATGGGCTTGGGACGCGCGGTACTCGGCGTGGTGTTGGCTGGTTGGCTGGCCGATTCCCTGTCACGGCCCGACGGTGATGTCGAGGCCGGCATCGAGGCCTACGAGGCAGGGGAGATGGAGCTCGCCCTGGAGCACTTCGACGCGGCCGTCGATCGCCATCCCAACCGCCCCGAGCTCGAGTTCAACCGTGGCCTCGTGTTGCTCGCGCAGGGTGAGTCGGGGTCGGCCCGCCGGGCATTCGAGGCCGCCAGCGAGTCCGAGGATCCAGAGATTCGATCGAGTGCGTTCTACGAGCGCGGCAACGTGGCGTTCGACGCCGAAGAGTGGGACGACGCCATCGAGGCCTACATCGAGTGCCTCGTGGCCCGCCCCGACCACGCCAACGCCAAGTGGAACCTCGAGCTGGCGCTCCAACGTCGCGAACAAGACGACGACGACGAAGACGACGACGAAGACGACGACGAGCAAGGCAGCTCGGGCGGCGAAGACTCTGGCGGCGAGGACTCCGGCACGGGCGGCGAAGACTCTGGCGGCGAGGACTCCGGCACGGGCGGCGAAGACTCCGGCACCGACACCGGTGGTGGCGATGAGGGCAGCTCGGGCGGAAGCTCCGGAGGAGGCTCTGGCGGCGAGTCGGGCGAGCCGCCTCCCGACAGCGGCAGCACTGGCAACCCCGACGACCAGGAACAAGACGAGGGCGATAGCGGCGGGACCGGAGAGCCCCCCGACGGGACCGGAGAGCCTCCCGAAGGAACCGGAGAGCCCCCCGACGATCAAGGCACCGGAGACGCTCCACCCCCTCAGGGTGAGCCTCTGGACCAGATGGACATCGACAAGGCCCTCGAAGAGCTCGATGAAGCGGACCACTTCCCGCTCGACCGTCCCAAGGGTGGGGTGCGCCCCCCCAGCAAGGACTGGTAAGTCTCCGGAGCCGACCATGAGCCGCCCTCTGCGACGACGCCAATTCACCCGGGGCCTGGTCCGTGCCATGGCCGTGGGTGGTGCCGCCGTGGTGTGGGGTCGGTCGCAGCGATCGAGCGCTGCTGCTCCGCTGGAGGTCGAGGTGGAGTCGCGGATCAGCGCCGAGGTGACGCGGGTGGGCGAACCGGTCCAGCTGACCTTGGTGGTGCGGGTTCGGGGTGCCGACACCCCCAAAAACCTTCCGCGGCCCGCAGCCCTCGCGGACAACTTCGAGATCGGGCGAGCAAAAACGCGGAGCGGCTCGTCCGGCAACCCGTTCGGCGGACCCTCGGCCATGGTCTACAGCCACCAGGTCTCGATGCTCATCTCCCCGCTCCATGCGGGTACCTTCGAGCTTGGGTTCTCCGTCGAAGTCGACGGCCAGACCCACGAGTCGAACACTCCGATCCTCGAGGTCCTCGCGGCGGGCGAGCCCCTCCCCGAGCCTCCCCCCGGCCGCGATCCCACCGAGGCGCAGGGCCCCGTGTTCTTGTGGGCAGCGGTCGACAAGGACACGGCGTACGTAGGCGAGCAGGTGACCTACGCGCTCGACGTCTACGAGCGGCGCTCGTTCCTGGGCATTCATCTGCGCAAGCCGCCCAGCTTCACCGACTTTTTCACCGAGGAGATCCCCGAGGGAGAGCCGGTCGTCAAGGCGGTGGGCGGCGTCGACTACCGCGTACGCCCCGGCCTGCGCCGAGCCCTGTTCCCCC
>JAHZJA010000912.1 GCA_022601155.1 Deltaproteobacteria bacterium
CCCCCAGCGACGCCCCCCGCCGCGACCCCGCCGCGATCGCGCTGCGGATGGAGGATCTCACGCTGTGGATCATCGAGCGCACGACGACCTTCCCCCGCAACCACAAGTTCACCGTAGGCGACCGTTTGGTCGAGATCTGCCTCGACACCACGACGACGTTGGTCGAGGCCACCTATCTGCCCCGCGGTCGCGCCAAGCTCCAGCACTTGCACCGCGCTTCCCGTGCCCTCACCCGAGCTCGCTTGCTGGTCCGTCTGGCGCAACGCCTGGGCCTGCTGTCCGCCCGCCAGCGACACTACTTCGCCACGCAGAGCGACGAGCTGGGCCGGATGCTGGGAGGGTGGACGCGCTCGCTACAACCGCAACACCAACTCTCCAACGAACCGCAACAACAACGTTGGATTTCGATGCGCCAAGACCGGGGGCCATCCCTCGTCGGTTGGGAAGCCCAGAGCCGGGTCGGGAGTCGCCCGCGGGTGGCGACGGTCCGGGCGTGGCTTCCCCTGGTCCACCTCGGCGGCCGAGGCCGATCGCGACACTTTGGTGAGTGCGCGGCTGGCCGACTAGCCCCGCCACGTCGCGGGCTCCCACCTTCCCGAGTCGGCGATGCCCGGCCGGGGGGTGGGCTCTTGTCGGCGGAAGACCCAACGGTGGTGCTCACGCTCGAGCAGCGTGCGGGTATGCCCGTGGCGGGCATGGGCCAGCCAACACCCAAGGCGGGCAGTGACCTCGGCGGGCGACAGGGCCCCGGCTGCGTACTCGGCTTGCATTGCCCCCAGGCGCGCCCGCATGCGTCGGACGTTGTCCTGTCGCAACCGTACGGCGACACCGTGTCCGCGCCGCTTCAGCACGAACCCGACGAAGCCAACCGGATCGCGCGTGCGGTGCAGGCGGGATTTGGCGGGGTGCAGACGCAACCGAAGGGTATGGAGGCGCTCGCGCACCGCGGCGAGTGCCTCGCGCAGGCGCTCGCGATCGTCGCTGAACACCAGCACGTCGTCGCAGTAGCGTACGAAATCACCCAGGCCGAGGTACGAGGCCAGGAGGTGATCGACGGGCGCCAGGTACAGGTTGGCCCAGATCTGGGAAGTGAGCGAGCCGATCGGCAGGCCATGGGGGCGCTCGATCGGTGTCCACAGCTCGTCACCCGGAAAGTGGAACGCAACCCGCTCCACCGCGCCATCGGGCCACGGTGCATCGATGAATCGGTCGCGAAGCCAGCGAAGCTCGGGCGGCGTCGTCGGCCCGAGTCCGCGCCTCAATACCTCATGGTCGATGCTCGCGAAGAACTTCTGCACGTCCAGTCGCAGGACCCAACGTCGGTGCCGGGTCAGAGCGATGGCCTGCCGCAGGGCCCGGTGGGTGCCCTTGCCCACACGGCAGGCGTAGGTTTGCGACGCCAGGTGCCGCTCGATGGCCGGCGATGTCGCCGCGATGAGGTAGTGCTGCTCCACGCGGTCGCGGAACGGCAACGCGTAGATGGCCCGTGGCTTCGGGTCGGTGATGCGAAAGCATCGGCCAGTGCCTGGGCGATACGTGTGGTTGTGCAGGTCGCGAGCCAGCGCCAGGACGTGTCGGTCGACGTCGACCATGAATCGGGCGACATCCCGGGCGCGCCGCTTGCCGCGGGCGGCGATGTGCGCCAGTCGCAGCAGAACCTGTGGGGTCGGCCGCAGGTCGGTCACGGACACCGAGGATACGACGGCGTGAGTCACGGGAGGCTGTGGTGAGCGAGTTCGGCCCGAGCGAGGGCCGCCGGGGCGGACCTGTGGCATGGCTCGGCCGAGGGCTCGATGCGCTTCCCGATGGGATCGCGAGAGGGCTGGGACTCGTGCTCGGCGTGGTGGCTGTCGGTGCTTCGTGGTGGAGTGGCTGGTGGTGGGCGGTGGGCGTGCTGGTGGTGGGCGCGTTCGCCCTCGGGCGCAGCGCAGGGCTTCGACCGCAACGGCGAGGGTGGGCCCGGCCAACGGCGAGCACGGTGGGGTTGCTCGGGGTCGGGGCGGGGTTCGTCGCGGCGGCGGTGTGGTTGGGTGAAGGTGAAACGGTCGACCATGTCGTCCTGGGTGACGGTGATGGGGTCATGCGTTTCGAACCGGACGATAGCGGCAGCACGGGAGGGTCGACCGGCGTCTCCAGCAGCTCGGGGACCGGGTCGACGGAGGCTGGAGGTTCTTCGTCAGAGACGTCGATCTCGACGTCCACGGGCGGAAGCTCGACATCGGCGACTGAGGCCGTGGCTCCGCCCAAGCCACGGCCACGGCGGCCGCGGCGGCCAACGTCTGCGCCGGTAGCCCCTTCGGGTTCCACGGGGGGAGATTCGAATGCCTCGGATAGCGAAGGCGATGAACAGGTCGATGAATCTCGATGTCGTTCGGGTATGACGTTCGTCGATGGTGGGGAGTTCGGCGGGCAGACCATCAAGCCGTTGTGCTTAGACGTGACGGAAGTGAAGGTGAGCAGCTACGAGCGATGCTTGAGGGCGGGCCACTGCACGGAAGCAGGGAAGGAGTCTGGGCTGGATGGCGAGTACTCGGAGAGTGGCTACTGCAACCGGAATCACGAGGGGCGCGGGCGGCATCCGATGAACTGTGTGGACTGGCACCAGGCGGAGGCGTTTTGTGCGTGGGCGGGAAAGCGATTGCCGACACTGTGGGAATGGGAATGGGCGGCGCGAGGCCGGGACGAGGCGCGGACCTACCCGTGGGGTGAGCAAGTGCCGACGTGTGAACGCGTCGTCATGGACGAGGGCGGAAATGGATGTGGGAAGGACAGGACGTGGGCGGTGGGAAGCAAGCCGAAAGGGAATAGCCGGGATGGAGTGAAGGATATGGCGGGCAACGTATGGGAGTGGACGTCCTCGGGGAGTGATGAGGAGCGCGTCGTTCGCGGGGGCTCGTGGTTCATCTTCGGCCCGAGCTTCTTCCGCGCGGGCTACCGCAGCACCGACTCTCCTTCGAGCCGCTTCGGCGGCGTTGGATTTCGATGCGCCAGGACCAGCACCGGTTCGCAGGAGGCACCCGAATAGGCACCGATGCCGCGCCTCTCTTGACCCTTGATCCTCGAACCCTTGATCGACTTGGTTGCCTCGCGGCCAGTTGCGCCAAGACGACGCGCACGCAGGAGAGTCGGGGCCGAGCTTGCTCGGCCCCGACGAAAATTCGTCTCTACACCACCGGTCACCCCGCGCCGCCGTGTGTGTGACGACGCGACGCCGGTCACAAAAGCGAGCTGGAGGACGAACGTGGGCGGGAGACAGTCCCAAAGACCACGAAATTCATCGAAGGTTCAAATCACCCTTCGGCAGCGTCGCCCTGCCCATACCCATGAACAACCATCCGGACCGTCTTGCGGCTGACACCCAGCTTCCGCGCCGCCACCGTCACGTTCCCTCCAGCCCGGGTCCACGCCGCGACGACGAGCAGCTCCCGGCAGGCACGCAACGTCTCCCGCAACGACACGCCGTGCCGTCGTGCGAGCGCGGCTTCGCCGAGCCGTGTCCAACGCAGCAGCAACGCCACGTCAGTTGAGGGTGATGCGTTCGTGTCCACGGATGTTGACCTGTCCTGGTGTGCTGATCTCAACGCGGCCCGTCCCGTCGACGCCGATCCGCTCGCCGCTGACGGCCACGACGGCCCCTTCCACGCTGCAGGTCGACCCCTTGAGCGTCGCGGCCTCCGTGCCCGCGGCCACGACGGTCGATGCCCGGAGTTCGACCACCTCGCGGGCTCGTACCTGGGCGCTGTCGCTGGACAACAAGATCGAGCTCGCTTGCCCTCCGGGCCCCGACCCGAGGATGATCTGACGCTCGGCCTCCGCGGCGACCACTGCCGCACGCTGGCGCACGGCATCGGCCACGAGTTCGATCGAGGTGGTCGTCATCGCCAGCGACGTCTCGTGGGTGGCCCCTGCATTGGGGCACTGCGCGATGATCTCAGGCCCGTTGAGCACGATCTTGCGCGGGTGCAGCTCCAACCGAGACGCGCCGCATTGCAGCACGATCGCCTCGGCGGCATCGATCGTGTAGCGCCCGTGCTCGACCATCATCTCGTAGCCGACCATGCCAGCAGGGTCGGCGGGCGCATCGCTGACACGAAGCCGCACCGACCCCCGCACGCGTCCGGCGACGTTGCCCGCGATGGTCTCGATCCGGTCGCCACCGACCTGGACCACATCGTCCGAACCGATCGTCGTCAGCCTCGCTCGACCGATCGATTCTCGCCGCGACCCGCCGATCGTGGCCGTATGCTCCGAGCGCACCACCTCCCGGAGAGATCCTTGCGTGTGTAGGTAGACCTCCTCATCCCCGGCCGCGTCCTCGAACGACAGCTCGTTGAAGCCACCGCTCCCGTCGGTGCTCGAGGTGCGCAGCACCGTCCGCGTCTCCGACTCGGGCAACGGGTACGGCGGCGTGTTGGCACCATCGTAGACACAGCCAATGCACAGCGGACGATCGGGATCGCCGTCGACGAAGGACACCACGACCTCCATGCCCACCCGAGGGATGAAGACCGTGCCGAAGCCATCGCCCGCCCATGGCTGCATCACCCGCAGCCAGCACGATCGGGGTTGGACATCGGCAGGCCGGTCGTCCCAGGCCATCTGGACCTGGACCCGGCCGAAGCGATCGGTGTGGATCGTCTTGGGCTTCGGGCCCATGACCGTTGCGGTGTGGATGCCCTGGGCGATCGGCCGGGCGCGGGGGGTCGGCACGACGCGGGCTTCGTACCGCTGGCACTCGACCTCGTTGGCGTACTGCGGCCCGGCCTCCTCGGCCGAGCCGTGGATGCTGGCGCCTGGCACCTCGCCGCGATGGCGTATGCGCGTCACCACCCACCGCTGCCCGTAGCCGTCGTCGGGAGGCCCGGCCAGCTCGAACACCGAACCTGCCCTCAGCACCGTGGCGTTGCTCGTCGCCGAGAGCGTGACGACGGCCGCCTGGTCCCGTGCCTGCATGAGCGCCGCTTGGTGCCCGCTGATGTCGGCGATCGGACCCTTACCTTCGGTTCGCTCGTCGGCCCGTCCCTGGTCGACCTCGATGACGCCGCCCCAAGCTTCCGCGTCGCCGCGGGTGATTCGGTGCACCGCAGGTGGTCGACTCTGCCAATCGCGCGTCGCTGCCTCCCACCGCTGTGGGCCCGCCTGTCGAGACTGGGCAACGGCCGAGAAGCTCTCAATCGGAACTTCGTCAGCGCGGTCCTGCACGAAGGGCACGGCGGGAGCCACTACATCGCTCGTCTCGACCGGTTCCACCCCGGCCGCAGGGAAGGCCCGGTTGCCGTCGACGAGCACGGGGACCTCGGTCTCGCCGCTGTGGTCGAACAGCATCGTGATGCCAGCCTCGGCCAGAATCCGCAGGACGAAGTCGAGATCCGTCTCTCGATACTGCACGCAGTAGTCACGTGGAGGGTGGCCGGCCGCGAGCCGGTCGGTCACCAGCGTGCTGCCGTAGTGCGACAGCAGCGGCTCGGTCACGGCCTGAGCAACCTCCACCACGGTGAGGCCCTGGAACACACGACTGCGTCGAGAGTGGGCGAGCATCGCCAGGGCGGGCCCTGCTTGCAGGCGCACCCGCACGCTGTCGTTGTGGTCGAAGTGCAGCGCGCCAGACCGTTGCTCATCCACGCTCACTCGCTCGGCCCGCGTTCCGTCACCGTCGGTGCTGACTCGCTCGCCGGCCTCGTGGGTGCCGACCAACTGTGTTTGCTGCACGACACCATGGATGACCCTCACCGATTCGCCACGTGCCACCTCCAACCGCAGCCGGCTCCCCACTAGTTCGTCGAGCTCGATATCGGCCGGGCTGGCGCTCGCCTCGACCTCCAAGACGTACGGACTGTGGAGGGCTTCGTCGAGCACTACCGAGCCCACTCGCCACTTCACATCGTGGAGTGCCTTCCCGCCGGGGCTCGAGCGCACCTCGAGGTCGAAGCGCGGGGCAGGCAGCGGCCCGGTGCCAAACACCCGAGCGATCCAGCTTTGCGACGCTGAAAACACGTGATTAGGCGGCATGGCTCTCCTCCGCGTTGGGGCGGATCTGCGTGCTCGCGACGGCCAGCTCGAGCGCACGATTGGTGCGCATGCGATCGAGCGGCAAACACTCGGGTGACGCTACGGCCGTCACGTAGTCGAGACTCACTCCATCGGCGTCGACATGAGCGATTCGGACGTCGAACGCGTGGTCGTGGTCGCGGGCCTGGACCTCGAACAGCCCAGCCAGCCCGGGCGTACCCGCAGCCGCCCCGGGTGGTATCCGCTGGACTCGCCGCGCGAGGGCCAGTCCCTCCGCCCGCAGTTCACGGCGCAACCGCTCTCGACGCGCCTCGTATGACTCCACCTCACCCGAACGCCAAGGCATGGCGTCGACCCGGAGAACCCCGACGCCATCCTCAGCCGATGCCACCCACCGATTCGCGTCCGGCCGCGGCGGAGGGGCCGGCCTCGCATGCCACGATGCCGGGAGGCCGAAGCCCACCAAGGGACCCCCGACCCTACGTTGGGCCTCGACCTCCCGGCGATACGTGGGCTTCGTCAGTGAGCACAGCACGCCGCAGGGCCACAGCAGGTCGTGCAGGCTCGCCCATCGAGACGACGGCGCCGCCACGTCGACTCGCATCAGTCGACCATTGTCGACCCATCCCGTCGTGCGTCGAACCTCCACTGCGCCCTCGATCCGGCGTAGCGCGCCCACCTCGAACCGCGGATGCCAGCGAGCTTCGAGCGGTCGCGCTATCGCGATCGACCATCCTGCCTGCGTCCAATGATGCTCGACCCACGCCTGGGGGTCCACGTCCCACTGCAGCCGCGTAGCCGACACGATGATCCGCGGACCGGTCAGGTCGGCTTCCGGCGCGAACACCCCCAGGATCTCGGGGCGACCTGGCTGGGGACTGGCGGCCAGCGCCTCCACGCGCCCCCAGCCACGGGGGACGGGGAGTACGTACCGAAGGCTGGTGTCGTGGGCCGGCACGATACCCATGCGGCGGTGCGTGCGGGGCAGCGTAGGCAGGACGTGGTTCGATTCTCGAAACGGTGCAGCGCGCATCATGTCTCTACGATCTCGTGGGTCGTCGTGACTCGTGGTGGTGTGGAGGGTGGTCTCGTGACGGGGGTGACCTCTGCCTTGTCGACGCGGCGCTGCACTGGGTGGGCCTCGAACGCCACCTCGCTGACCCCCAGCGCCCGCTCTGTCTTTGTCTGCGTCGTCACCCGCAGCGCCTCGGCCTTGCCATCGCCGTCGATGTCCCCCAGCGGCACATCGAAAGTGGTCGTCTTCTCCGACCGCAGCCGCGCGGCGGTCACCGTGCCCTCCACTCGGACGAGCGGGCCGTCGATGTCGACACCCAACACCACCTTGCCCTTGAAGTGCCCCAGCTGGCCCTTGTGCCAGCGAAACGGAATCAGGTCGGACGGCGGCGGCTGGGGTGTGCCCGTCGGCCCCCAGCAATCGACCGGAGGCGCCACGGGTCCGATCGTCACCGTCGGACACCCGCCGACGATCGGGTTGAGGCCGTGTGGCCCTTCGTTGACGAAGTCGCCCAGGCGCAGCGCCGCGAATCCGTTGATCTCCACGCCACCGTAGGTCGACACGAAGCCCGTGCCCGCGTGGGGCAACGGCGTCGCCTTGGTGCACACATGGGTGTCGCAGACCCGAAGGGCGGGCTTGCCCCCGATCCACACGTCGCCGCTGCCCGCTCCCGGGGCAACCGAGTCGCCGTGCATCATCGGATCGCCAAGACGAGCGGCCAGCGGGGCTGCGGGCGTGAACACGGTGCGGTTCCAGATCGAGAACCGGCCCTCATCCTGTTCCTCGAACGTCCACAGCGCGTGGTCGATGTCTACCGAAAGCGTCAGCTCTTGCTCACTGAGCCACTCCAGCAGAAGCAGAAACAGCGCCCACTCGACGACGCCCCAATCGTCATCGTCATCGTCGTCGTCCACGTCATCTCGCTCCTCGGGTCGAGACGGGGCGCGCTCGGCGATGTCTCGGGCGCGGTCGACCTGTTCCCGCAACTGCTCGACCTTGTCGTGGGCCGGATCCAGCTTAGAGCCGAGGGGCTCGACCTGATCGCCGATCCACTCCCAGCCATGCTGGGCGCTACGCCATGCGCGTCGGGGGTCGAGGAGTTCACGTGGGTCTGGCCAGGGGAGACGGTCGCGGATGTCGTTGGACACCGCCTCGACGCGCTCGATGAACGTCTCGTCGTCGTGCTTCGGCCGGTCGCTCACTCAGCGACAAGATGTCGGCGTGTTGCGAGATGCCAAGGTCTCCACGAAGAAATCGAGGTCGTTCATGGTCTCCGTGCCCGATGCCAACTTCGACCCATAGCGATTTCATCGCGATGCGTATTTCGTCAGCTGCGTTGTTGCTCCGTGGGGAACACTGCGGCCAGCCGGTCGTTTGTCGCCACTCAATCGACTTGCCACCGAGAGGGCGGGGCGCAAGTCGCCCACCGACGCTCGTGGGGAAGCTGCCCGGTGGCCAGCCCGTTTCGGGGGCGCGGGTTTCTGGCGGCGCCTGGTTGCGACGACGAGACCGCACCCCGTCGCTCGAGGGGGCGGATTGTTCCAACGGGGTGGAACTCACCGCCCTTTTCTTCACTACGGTACGTCGGCGCCCGCGTAGTCGAGGCCACTGTCGCCGGCGGGACGGGGATCCCCGTCGATGTCAATCGATGGATCGCCGTCGATCCACTGGGCCGTGTTCCCGAAGGCCACGGCCCCCACTGGAGCTAGCGACAGGTCGCCGACCGCGTAGTCGGTGAACCATGCCTGCGTTCCATTGAAGTTCCCAACGATGTCCTCGGTTGCGGAGGTCGAGATGGTCGCCTGGTCGCAAGCAACCGCGTCGGAATCAGCGCCAACGAGCAGGATTGAGTTGCGGACCGTGACACTGATTGGGGTGGTGCAGGCTAGGGCCGTGGCGCCCGCGAACCCACTGGTCAGCGACGAATAGAGGACACTGGCCGAGGCGCTGTTGACGTCTACGGCACCAACGCCGTTTTCGCTGCCCCCGAGGAAGGAGTTCTCGACGTAGAGTTGGCAGCTGTTGGAAGCGACGATACCCCCGCCGGTATTCTGGACGATGCGAGCACGCCGGACGTCGACGCGGGCCCCGTTGCACGATAGGCCTACGTCGTTGCCGTTCCCACGAAGAAGGATGCCTTGGATATAGACCCGGGTGTCCGCCCCGGTCACTGTCAGCGTGGGGGTGGCGGGCATAGAAGAGTAGATCCACTGCGGCATTTCGCTCGGAGCGTTGACGAATGCCACAGCACCCGTGTCGAGGGAGGCGACCTCGTTGAACGAGGCTCCTTCGTGGAGCACGAGCACTGCATCGCTCCACGTCATCGAGGTCACCTCGCTCAGACCGTCGGCGACGGTGGGGAAGGGCTGGCCGGATCCGACGTGGAGCACGTGCCCGGGATCGAAGCACCGTTCGACGAAGAAATCGCAAGCGCCCGCGGGGCATTGCTCATGGGCAGTGCATGCAACGCAAGCGTTGTCGGTGTCGTCGCACAGTAGCTGCTGGTCATCGCAGACAGCTGTGTCGTCGGAGGTGCAAGCGACGCAGGTTCCATCGATGCAGAGCGGTGTGCTTGGGTCGAGTATCAAACACGCGTCGTCGGCGACGAGGGGCTCCAGGCCACCGCAGCCGACACACTCCCCCGCTGGGTTGCAAAACGGTGCCGTGGCGTCCGTACAGTCCGCCGGCCCGTCGCACGGCTGCGGGCCCGTCGTGCGCCCGTCCGTGCTCGACTTGTTGCCGGTTGTGTCGCCGACGCCTGGCGATGACGAGTTCGAGCTGTCGGCCGATAAAGCAAGGCCCGTTGATGTCTCGGCACCGGCACTGCTTCCGTCGTCGCCACATGAGGCAGCGAGACCCAGCGCGATCATGAAGTGGGGGCGTGGCATCGTATCGGTCTACTGGGGCACGTCGGCGCCTGCGTAGTCGGGGCTGGGGTCGTCGGTGGGGCGAGGGTCTCCGTCGATGTCGACCGTAGGGTCGCCAGCGTTCCACTCGGCGATATTCTCGAACGGAGCCCCCAGTTGGACGTGGAAGTCGGCCATGGCAATGTTGGGGAACCAAGCCGGCGAAAACACCAGAACCTGGCTTCCGGTGCCTGCCAAACCAGCGGTATCAACAACGCTGTTGGAGAAGTCGGTGCCTGGGCAATCGATCGTGCTGTCGCCGGCTGCGACGATGCTGTTTCGCACATTGCCGCCTACAGCGTCACATGAGAGCGAGACGAAGCCGCCAACGTCGTCGCCGTCGTTCGCGGCGATCGTGCTGTAGAGAATGGTCAGGGTCGAGTTGGACGCTGTAACACCGTAGGAGTCGACGAACTGGCCGCCGTTGAGCGAGACGAAGGAGTTTTCCACATACAGCTCACAAGCGTTCTGGGCCACGATACCACCGCCGGCATTCTGCACGATGCGAGCACGCCGGACGTCCACTCGCGCCTCGTCGTCGCACGCGAGGCCAACGTCGTTGCCGTTCTGAGCCAGGCGGACGCCTCGGACGTAGACGCGCGTGTCCGCTCCACTAGCCGTCAGCGTAGGTGATGCGGGCATCGAGGAGTAGATCCACAGTGGTGCTGGTCCGTCTGCGTTGATGAACGCGACCGCGCCGGTGTCGACCGTTGCGGTCTCGTTGAAATCCTCCCCCGCGTGCAGGACGAGCACCGCGTCCTCCCAGTTCATCCCGGCCACGACCGCCAGGCCGGCCGCGATGGACCCTTCCGTCTGTCCCGTCCCCACATCGATGACGTGCGCGGGGTCGAAGCAGCGCCCCTCGAAGATGTCGCAGGCCCCCGCAGCACACTCCTCGTGCGCCGTGCAGCCGACACAAGTATTGGCCATGTCGTCGCAGAGCAGCAACTGCGCGTCGCATACGCTCATGTCATCGCTCGTGCACGCGACACACGACTGCCCCACGCACAACGGAGAACCGGCGTCCGCGGTGGCGCACGCCGTGTCGCCGTCGTCGAGCTCGCTACAGTCGACGCACTCGCCCACGGCCGGGTTGCAGAACGGTGCCATCGCGTCCGTGCAGTCGCCATCCCCCACGCACGGCATCGGCCCGGTCGAACTGCTGCCCTCGGTCGTCTCCGAATCTCCGGACGTGGTGTCCGTCGCTCCGGTCGAACTCTCGGTTGTGTTTCCCGCCGAGCACTCGGGATCCGCCGCGCCGCAAGGCGACGCACAGTTGGGCCCAGGCGCCTCGGGAAAACACCCGTAGAAGTCATCGAGGCAATCGGAGATGACGCAGTAGGGGCGGCTCCCGTCCGGGTACCGCTCGGCGCAGGTCTCGTCCCCACGCGCGTTCGTGCAAAAATCAGGGGACGGCTCGAGCCGCTCCCGCACACAGCCTGGTGCGAACGCGAGCGCGAGAACAACTGGGAGTCCTACGGGGATGTGTTCGTGCATGGGTCCGGTCTCCTCGACGCCTAGAAGCGGCCTCCAACGGCGATGCCCACGCCGGATGGCAGCACCGACGGTGCCACCCGGGCGTGGTTGCGGCTACGGCGTCGTCTCACGACGTCCACGACCACGGCGGCGGTGCCCAGCGCCATCGCCCCGAGGCCGATCCCGAGCAGGGCGCCTCCTTGGGGCCGGAAGTCTTGCACCCGCCGTTGCGAGGCCTGCGTGGGGATGACCACCTCTCCCTTCGACAGCTGCACGATGCCGGCCACCGTGGTCGCGAGGCCACCCGTTGCCACCACGGCACCCGTGATCCCCAGCCACCCGATCGGTCGCGGCTTCGTCGGCGACCCTCCCTGGGGGTCGGCGGGCTCGCCGAGCGTGCCCGGCGTTTCGTCGGCCGCCGCTGCCTTCGCCTCGTGCTCGGCCAGAAGATCGAGCGCGGCCGGGAGGTGCTCCGCGACCGCCTCCGCGACCATGCCCTGCGGACAGAACTTGCACACGAACCAGTCGATCCCGGGCTCGATCTTCTCGCCGTCGTCATAGACATCGACGTAGATCGCGTACAGCAGATCCTTGCGCTCCACGTAGTCGATGCGGATCTCGACGGCATCGCCCGCATCGGACGAGCGCGCGTAGGCTGCATCCCGCAGCACCGGCTCGATCTGCTCTTCGGTGAACCGCTCGATGTGGGGGGCGTCGTCCTCGGCGATCGCCGAGACATCGATGGTCACCCTGAGAGGGCGCGTGCCTTCGTCCGTCGGCGGAGCGGCCCACGCGACGCGCCCGTACGACGCGAGCAACACCGCTACTATCAGTCCACGTGTCGTTGACATAGATCGACCCATTGCTTGACCTGGGGTTCGTTGATGCCGCGCCCTTGCTCGACGCACTGGCTCCACGCCCGCGTCTCGAACAGGGCACGCACGCGCAGCCGCTTGCGTGAGCCGTGGTTGGACCAGCACTCGCGGCGCTTGGTGAGGGCGGCGACGTTCTTCCAGGCTGCCGCTGCGACTGCTGCCTTCGTCTCGCTTCGATGCGCCTCACATTCGGCGGTCTCGGAGGGGCGGAGCTCCGGCTTCGGGGGCGTGGGCTGCTCCGCAATAGGGGCCGCCTTAATAGGGGCCGCCTTCTTCTTGCCCTGCGGACGGGGCCGCTTGGAGGGCTTGGCCGGGGGCGGCGTCACGGCATCGCTGACAAGGGGCTCGGGAGCGGGCGCCTCGTCCCCGCTATCGCCGGCAACCTCGACCTCGCCACGGTCATCGTGCTCTTGCCGTGCGCCCCCCTCTTGGAGCTCGCCCCGGTTCACGGGTGGATCTGGCGGGTGCGATTCCATCGTGGGCGGCACTACGTGGCCCGGTGTGGAAGCCAAGGGCTGCTCGTCTTGGCCGTCATCGGCCGTGGTCTCCGTCGAGCTCCACCACCATGCGGCGGCGCCCACGACCACGACCATCACGATCAGCGCCGTCAGCACGACGCGCCACCACGACAACCGCGGGGCTCCAGAGGACTGCTGTGGCGGCACGTCGGAGTCTCCGCCCGCGATCGGCTGGTCCAGCGCGGCGCCCAGCCCGACGGGCGGGACAGACGGTTGAGGATCCACCGTCGACCCGGGTGATGTCGGCGGCTGGCCACCCGTCGGCGGGTCGGACGGGGCCTGTGGCTGGGGCGCGTCCGTCACGAAGCTCGGGAGATCCTGCCGTGGGATCATCACCGTCTCGTCGGGACCGACCAGCCTCCCACCCGCGCGGGTCGGCATCGCAGCCAGAACCTCGTCGAGCCACTCGATGACCTGCTCGATCGTGGGGCGTTGGTCGTGGTCGACGGCCGTACACACGTGGACCAGCTCGGCGAGCCGCGGCGGAATGTCCGTGTAGACCCGAACGTCGACCCGCGGGGGCTTGACCTTCCCCTCACGCTGGAGCCGAAGCGACGCCTCGCGACTGGATTGGTCGAGGGTGAGCCCGACCAGCATGTGCCCGAGCGTGACCCCGAAGGCGTAGATGTCCATCGCCTGCATGGCTGGCTCGGCGCGTGCCTGCTCGGGCGACATGTACTGATGCGTCCCCGGAAACTCGTGCTCCTGCGTCAAGCGACCCGCGTGACCGGCCGCGAGGCGAGGTGCCGCAGCGTCGCCTGTATGGCTCAGATCGATCAGGACCGCCTCGCAGCCATCCAGCAGCACGTTCATCGGTGTGATGTCGCGGTGCACGACCCCCGCCCGATGCAGGACGGCCACGGCTCCGGCGATCTGGCGGGCGATGTCGGCCGCCAGGCGCGGAGCCATTGGGCCCAAGGCGAGACGGTGACTCAACGGGCGACCACTCGCCAACGCCATGACCAAGAACGGCCAGCCATTGTCGGGCAGCCGGCCGCCATCGAGCGGCTCGACGAGATGGGGATGACGCTCTGCCCGGCGCCCCAGCTCGAGCTCCCGCAGGAAACGCTCCTCGCGCTCGGGCCTCCCGAGGTAGCGGGGCACGATGAGCTTGAGCGCGACGTCTCGGCCGAGCTTCCGGTCGAACACCCGATAGACATGGCCCATGCCGCCTTCGCCGAGCTCGCCGCGAACCTCGAAGCGATCGGCGACGACCTCGTTCGTCGAAGGGAGCCCCGCTCCGGCGTCGTGCTGGGCCACCCCGTTCATTGTGCGTCAGCCGTGGGTGTACTGAGGTCGTCGGTGCGGGATGGCAACACAGCGCCTCGCCGCTGAGGTTCGGATTCGCGCAGAACCCGGCCTCCGAAATGGAAGGCTACGCCACCCCCGACCCCCAGACCCAGGAACGCAGCGACCATTACCCACCATCCCCCGCGAGCCGAACGGCCGTGGCTCGAGCCCATGACGTTGGGTAGTCCGGCGTCGGGGCCACCGGGCTTCTCGGGGGGCGCTGTCGGCGTCGGATCTTGGGGCTCCGTCGCGGTTGGTTCCGCAGCCGGACGGCCCGGCGAGAGGCCGAGCGAAGGCAAGCGCTGCGTCGGACCGAGGGGCGGCACCGGCTCGCCGTCGACCTCGACCTCGATGTCGGCGGCACGCGGCGAACGAGGTCGCCGAAACAGCCGAGGCGCGTCGGGCTCGGCCTGGTCGGCGGGGGGAAGATAGCGACGTGTGAGCATCTCATCTTCCGCGTCGTCGTCGTCGTGGTCATCGTCGTCGTCGTCGCCCACCCACCACGGCTTCCACAAGGCCTGCGGTGTGGCTTTCGAGGGGCGTGCAGCCGGCTCGACCTCGACCTCGACCGGCTCCGGCGTTGCCGCTTCGACCTTCCGCGTCTCGACATCAACAGGCGCCGCAGCACCCGGCGGTGCCTCGTCAGCAACCGGCTGTGTCACAGCCGGTACGCGAACCGTTCCTCCTTGTTCCCGCGGCTCGTCAGCTGCCGGGTGCGCCTCGGTCGTCCCCGTGTGGCGTGGCCCCACGTGGTTTGCGTACAGACCCGCGATGACCGAGGTCTTCTTGCGATAGCCGGGCCACGAGTCCAGCAGGCGAAGGCCGTCGTATGCCGATGGCAAGCGGTGCTCCACCTTGGGAGCCAAACACAGTCCGAGCAATCTGTGGAGCTGGTCTGGCAGTGCCCGACCCGTCTCGATCGAGACGAGGCCGGTGTCGTCGACCAGCTCGGCGATGCTCTGCACCTTCCGCGGTGGGCGTCCCGTCAGCATGTAGAGCAACAACCCGCCCACCCCGTACAGATCGCTCTCGAAGCAAGGGAGACCCCTGGCCTGCTCCGGTGCCATGTATGCCAGCGTGCCGAACACGTCGTGGGAGAAGTCGCGCTCGTGAAGGGCGAGCCCGAAGTCGGACAGCGAGATCTCGCCTTCGGAGGAGATCAGCACGTTGCCGGGCGTGATGTCCCGATGAATGATGCCGTCTGGGTTTCCTCCTGGAGCACGCTCATGCGCGTGCCGGACTGCCTCCAGCACCTCGCCGACGATGTACGCCGCCACGTCGGTGGGCACCACGTCGCTGCCCTTCCACAGCGCGCGGCAAAACGTACCCAGGTCGACGCCATCGACGTAGTCCATGACGATATAGAGCCACCCCTCGTACTCGCCGTAGTCGATGATGGTCACGATTCGCCCGTGCCGGAGTGACGCGAGGATCTTTGCCTCGCGAAAGAACCGACGCCTGTACTCCGGATCGCTCGAGAACTTCGGCAACAAGAACTTCACCACGCAGGGCTTGGCAAGCTCTCCTTTCGAGGCGAGCCATACTTCTCCCATACCCCCGCGGCCCAGCCGACGGCGCAGCACGCAGTCACCAACCTGGCGAGGTACATCGAGAAAGTCGTGCATGGCTGCCATCCGGCCCCAGGACCGTTCAACACGAGTCGGTGTCCCAATCCTGTCCCACCGAAACTCCGAGCGCAACCCGTCTGCGGCCCAGATCCCGGCCCCTATATCGCTGGTGACCACCTCTTCATTCCACTGGTACATCTCGTTCCAGCACGGGCAAACACAGTACCGACGTCTCGCCTGTGAAAATCTGCGTACTTACGCCATCGTTGCGGCCCTACTTGTCCCTCCACGCACAACCAATTGTGCGTAGTAGAACAGATCTCATGGCCACAACATGCCGCGAAGAATCATGTTCAACACAGCGCGGCGCCGTCGGTCTCGTATGCTATCCCACCGATACGATGAGTGCCTCCATCGAACCCACACCCCCTGGCACACGGACCGTACGGCGCCGGGGTCAGTACAAGCACGCGCGTCGCCCAGGCCGGGTCAAGCTACGCGTGTTGGATGGTCCACCCGCCGGGACCGAAGTTCTCCTCGAGCGCACCCGTCTGCGTGTGGGCCGAAGTAGCTCCGCCGACGTCTCCATCAACCACGACTCGCTCAGTGGTCTGCACTTCGAGCTACGGCTCGGCCGCACCGGCGTCGAGCTCCTCGACCTCAACAGCAAGAACGGGACGTTCTTGCTCGGCCGGCGCGTCTACCATGCCGAGCTCCACCCCGGGGACGAGATCCTCGCGGGTGACTGCCGCATCGTGCTGGTCGAGACCGGCGACATCGACGTCGACCACGGCACCGAGCTGCGCGACGACGGGCTCCTCGGTGTCAGCGAGCCCATCCTCGAGGCCTTCGCCAGGCTGGAGAAGCTCGCCGCAACCGACATGCTCGTGCTGCTCACCGGTGAGACCGGCACCGGCAAGGATCTGTTCGCCAGGGCGATCCATCGACACTCATCGCGCTCCAACGCACCGTTCGTCGTCATCGACTGTGCTGGGATGGCCGAGGGTCTCGCCGACTCCGCGCTGTTCGGACATCGACGCGGGGCCTTCACCGGCGCCGAGCAAGACAAGAAGGGAGTCTTCGAGCAGGCCAGCGGCGGCACCCTGCTCATCAGCGAGGTTGGTGAGCTGCCACCGTCGGTCCAAGCGAAGCTTCCGAGGGTGTTGGACTCCATGGAGATCGTGCGCGTTGGCGATACTCGTCCCCGTAGCGTCGACGTGCGCGTCATCGTCACGACCCACCGCGACCTGCCTCGCATGGTCACCGATGGTGGCTTTCGCGAGGACCTGTACTTCCGCCTGAACAGCGCGGCGATCGAAGTTCCGACCCTCCGTGAGCGCGGCGGCGATGACATCGAGTATCTCGCGCGTAGTTTCCTGGCCGACGCCAACCGGCGGGCTGGCACATCGTTGTCGTTCGGCCGCGATGCGATCGCCAAGCTGAGGGCCTATCGATGGAAGGGCAATGTTCGCGAGCTGCGGGGCGTGGTGGAACGCTTGCCACTGTTCTGCGATGCGCCGGAAATTCGGGCGGGGAGCCTCGCCGTGGGGGAGTACAGTCCGCGGAGTACCGTGCTGGATGAGCTGGCGCGGACCGGGACTTTGGAGGCGATACACCTAGAGCTGGATAGGTGGCTGTTGCCGCAGGTGCTCAAGGAGGTCAACGGGAACGTGAGCGAGGCGGCGCGACGGTTGGGGGTGGGGCGGAAGAAGCTGAACAATCGGTTGGAGGGGCTGTCGCGCGGGGGGTGACGTTGATTGTTCGGTCAGTGCGGCTAGGTGACATTCACCCGAGGTCGCCAGACCGCCGGCCGCGGGGCCTGGTTTACATAGGACTGAAGGCGGCGAAGAGGATCTGCAGCACGCGCTCCGCGACCTCCTCATCCACCTTTTCACCGAAGTCAATAACGTCGCCCATACTCAACGCTCCGACCCTATAGATTCATCGGTCGTCATTCGTTGGAGCGATTCGATGTCGAACTCGACACTGACATTCCGCTTCCCTCCCCGGAGTGTTTCCGGCACAACATCGGGCAGACGGGACACAAGGTCGGGCCCCACCAGGCCGAGTGTGTAGCGGACATGATGCAGCCGTACGACCGCCTGCACACGGGCGACCGCACCGCTTTCCACTCGCCTCGCCACGTAGAAGCACGCCTGGAAGCCAGGTGCAGCGCGAGGTACGAAGGTCTCGGCGTAGGGCCTGTAATCGCCGCCACCCAGGATGAAGTCCCTTGCCGGCTGGAGCGCAGTGTCGAGCGCCACTTCTGGTTCGACAACGCACAATGTAAGATACACGAGCTTGTGGAGAGCGGTGGAAGGCGCTCTCGGCTCAGGAATCTCGACCGGGATGTTGAGTCGCAGCACTCCTGCACCTGCTTGATCAGGGAGCCCCCAGTCACGCAACGGTGCGCCGGCAGGCTCAGTAATTCCTATCTCGAATCCCGTTCCCGGGTGATTCATGAAGGTGACCGTTGTCCCGTCCGAGAAGTCGAAGCTGACTTCTTTCTTGCTACCCAAGTAGAATGGCCGGAGCATCCCCATAAGTCCGGTTCTGAGGAACTGTTGTTCCGAAGCACTCGCCTTGTTGTTGGCGCTTGCGCGGACGAGCCCCCTAGGTAGTTTGACCCACCGCGCACCCAGGCCCTGGAGTAGCACATGCTCGACGTTGGTGTCGTTCTCGGCCTCGGCGAGCGACAGCAAACACGTCGGAGCGCCGAAGCGCGTTTGTACTGCGGCCTTCAAATTGTCGACGTAGTCTCCCATCGTGCCGGGCGTCAGCGCCAGCGCCTTCTTGGTCGTCCGGCGCAGCTTGCCGTCCAGCCCCTCGACTGCATCGTCGATGGTTACCGGGTACACCCCCGTGTAGCAGGACAAGTCGACCATCGGAGGCGACCCTACCACGCCGCGGTACAGTGGGCCGACGCCCCGCCCGTGTCGACCGCCCAGCTGTGGACGCGGGGCTCGGCAACGTCGCGCGGTCCTGAGTATCGAGCTCGCCGTTGGTCACGATCGTAGTAACGTCAGCGATCGCCGCGGCTCCGTCGGCGAGTGCCCGTCCGAGCGCTGTACGCAGTAGGCCAGCGACATCGGCCGATTCGAGGGGGTTCGACGTACCGACCCCGTCGATGTGGACCGCGTGCCCGTCCGTAGAGGGTGCCCCATTCCCTCGAACCACACAGGGCCGGAGAGCAGCGGATCGGATACCGCCCCGTTACGCCCGTCAGCCCGGCTCGGCCCCTGCAATCTCGCCTCCTACAGCGTGAAAGACCGAGCCCTGAAACAGCCTGTCACGGCACACCGACGCAAAAACCAGCGGCGCTTCCATCGTTGCAATGGTACTGCCCGAAAACGCCCGTTTCTCCTCGCTGTGCCAGGCCAAGGCGCTAGGGCTCTCACCATACTTTGGATTCAAGAGTCCCCTCGTCCCTCCGTTCTTCAAGAACAAAGCGTCAGGCAGAGCAACTGGAACGACAGCCGACGGACAAAGTCCGACCGCCAACACGTCGTTCAACACCTCCGAATATCGTGCTGGGATCCACTCAGCTGCAACCTCGATCAAAGCAACTGCCAAGAGTGATGTATTCCTAGCGTCCCGATCAACGCAATCCAACACAGCACCAAGTAGGTACTCTACTTCTTCATTCGGCTCTGAGTACGGACCCGCAAGACCTATTCCATCGCCATCCGCTCGGTCACAAATCCACACCGAAGACCGAACGACAACCCTATCCAAATCATCCACTTCTCTCGCATGGGCCAGCGCGGCACAAATAGAGAACGTCGACACAGCGAACCTATCTGATATTGGGTGAAAAACACCGGGCTGATTCCGCGCCAGAGAGAGCAGGGCGCGCAAATAGCGCCCGGCCCGCCCTTCGTCTTGCCTTCGCACGTTGAGCAGATACGCGATCGCAAAGAACTCCCCCAGAAACATACATAGCGTC
>JAHZJA010000913.1 GCA_022601155.1 Deltaproteobacteria bacterium
CCGCGCTGGCACACACGCACAGCCCGCTGGGTGAGTCGCAGGTCTGGTTGCCGCAGAACACCCCGGGGTTGTCGCAGTGGGCGAAGCAGTAGCCATCGCCGTCGTCGGTCTGGCCGGAACACGTCAACGTCGAGTCGACCGCCATGCACGAGTCATCGGCCTCGCACGGAAGCACGCAGCGCGGGGCCGACTGCACCACCAGGCACTGCTCCCCCGTGCCCGGGCAGTCCTCATCGGTCACGCACGGAGGGGACACGCACAGCCCCTCGATACACATGAAGTTGTAGGGGTAGGAGGGGCCGGGGCAAAGGCCCGCCGTCTTGGGAGGGCAGCAGTCCCACGGACCTTCGCACCCTCGGACGCATGTCAGCACATCGTCGTCGGTGGGAAGCGGCCAGCCGCTGCTCGTGGTGGAGTCGCCGTTGCCGACGTCCGGCACCGAGGCGGTGTCACTCGAGCTGCTGCTCCCGCTGCTCGAGCTACCCCCCTGCTCGGGGGCGTCGAGATCAGCGGGGCAGCCAGGTGCACCCAGCAGCACGGTCAGTGCCACCGAGATGCGGCGAAACACTCAGCCGCCGCCCTTCTTGGCGCCGGCCTTGGCGTCCGCAGCAGGTGCCTTGGCTGCGCCGCCGTGGGGTGGGGCCGCCTTCGCGTCACCCGGCGGCTTGGCACCGCCCCCAGGGGCAGCCGGCACGTCCTCGGCCTTGGCGAAGCTGCTGACCATGGTGGAGTAGTGCTCCGCCCACAGGTCCATCGTCTTCTTGGGTCCCACCGCCTTGAAGTAGAACGGATCACCCGAGCCCTCGACGATGGCGGCCAGCATGCGCTGATCGGCGTCGTTGTGCTTGTCGTCACCACCGGGCTGCATCGCGGCCACGTAGGTCCCGGTGACGTCGACCAGGGTGGTGGTCAACCCGGCGTTCTCCGTCTTGGTGGTCGTCGCGACGTCGTCGATGGTCTTGCCCTCGGGGGGCTTGAACTGGCCCTTCCAGCGGGTCAGGTTCGCCTCGATCCCACCGGCGCCGCCGGGGAAGCGATAGACGACCAGCTCACCGTCTCCTCCGGGGCCCGGCAGCACGAACTGGGCCAGCCGCATGCGGTTGTTGGGCGGGCTCTGCTCCCACTCTTTGGGAGCGGCGAACGTGAGGCCGGGGATGGTCTTGGCCGTCGTCTCGCCCGAGGGGGTGATGTCGCGTGGCGGTCCCTTGGGTTTGGCCTTGGGTCCACCCATCGGTCCCATGCCCGCGTGGGGGTTGGGGGCGGCGTGTGGGTTGCCGGGGGTCTTTGCGTCGGGGGCCTTGGCGTCGGCCTTGCCGGCATCACCCTTCTTTGCGTCGGCCTTGGTTCCAGGCTTGTTGGCGTTGGCCTTGGCGGTGGCGGGATCCTTGGCGCCGGAGTCACAAGCGCCAACGAGCGCGAGCGAGAGCCAAAGGGGCAAAGTGGAGCGTAGTCCCATCATGAGCCCCCGGATGCTAGCAGGGCCCCTTGCCGGACGACGAACGTATTGAAATCACTGGACTACGAATGCTGATCGCCGTCGGGCTGGGGGCCTGTGTCGGGCAGCGAAAACACCACCACCGTGCCGTGCCCAGGGGTGGATCGCAGCGTGATGCGACCCCCATGGTGCTCGATTGCGCGGCGACAAATCGCGAGTCCGAGGCCGCTGCCCCGGTAGCGACCCCGCGGGTGGAGCCGGACGAACGGCTCGAACACGCGCTCGGAGTGCCGCGGGTCGAGCCCCTCGCCGTTGTCGGCGAACTCGATCCGCAGCCCGTGGCCGGTGGCGACGGCGCTGACCCGAACCTGCGGCGGCACGTCGCGACGACGAAATCGAATGGCATTGGACACCAGCTGCTGCACGACCTGATGGACCAAGGACCGCACCACGTACACGCGCGGCAAGTCCCCGACCATGTCGATGCGTCCGCCCTCGCGCTCCAGCGTCGAGGCGAGGTCGATCTCGACGTCCTCGATGATCTCGGCCAATGAGACCCATGCGTGCGAGCCCGCCTTCGTGGTCAGCCGGCTGTAGCTCACCAGGTCCCTCAGCAGGGTCTGCATTCGCGCGGCCCCGTCGCACACGTAGCCGAGGTACTCGCGAGCGCTGCCCTCGAGTTGCTCACCATGCTCGTGCACGAGCAGCTCGCCGAACGATGAGATCATCCGCAGGGGCTCCTCCAGGTCGTGGGTGGCGGCGCGGAGGAAGTGCTCGAGCTCGAGGCAGTCCTGCTGAAGATCGGCCACCCTTCGCTCGAGCACGGCGACCTGCGGGTCCGCGGCCTGGCTCACCTCGGCTGGGCCCACGACGGACGTCTGTGACTTCGAGCCCATCGTCGACACCTGCGGGGCGTGCAGTAGTGGCGCACTCATGGGCACGCCTCGGTCGGCGCAACGCCCTCGATGGCCGTCACCAGGTCGCGGCGTCGAACGGGCTTGGCCAGTACCCGCAGGTCGTGGTGAGCCACGAAGTGGTTGAGCCGCTGCTCGAAGATTCCTCCGGTGAGAAACACCAACCGCGACAGGTACTGAGGTGCGTGCTCGCGCAGCTCGCGGTAGAGCCACTGCCCGTCGGTCTCGGGCATGGACAGGTCGCAGAACACCACATGAAACGGGCCGCGGCTCTGGATGAGCTCGAGGGCTTGCCGGCCATCGGCGGCGACCTCGACCTCTCCGAGGCCGGCCAGCACCAGCCCCAGCGAGCGGCGGATGAGGGGCTCGTCATCCACCAACAGCGTGCGTATTGGGGTGGGCTTGGCCACCTGCGAATCGTCGATGGCCGGGAACTCCGAGGTTGGGGTGAGCCCCGTACGTCTGGGGATCTGCACGCGCACGCGCGTGCCTTGGCTCGGGGTGGTGTCGATGGTCAGGGCGCCGTGGTGGGCCTCGACGATCTCCCGGCACAGCGACAAGCCCAGGCCGGTCCCGCGCTTGCCCTTGGTGGTGAAGAAGGCCTCGAAGATGCGACCTCGGTCGTCATGATCGATTCCGCAGCCGTTGTCGTCGACGATGAGATGGACGGAGTCGGCGTCGTGGCAGGTCTGGACATGCAGTCGAGAGGGCCGAGATGGCTCGACCTCCATCGCGTCGAGCGCGTTGGTGATGAGGTTGACCGCGACCTGGGTGAGGCGACCGGCGTGGGTCGGGATCTTGGGGACGCGTGGGTCGAGTGTGCACACGACCTCGACGCCGGACCGCAGTCGGCTGCGGAGCATCCGGCAGGCCACCTCGACCACGTCGTTGAGATCGGTGGACACGATCTCGCTGTCGTCGGTCCGGGTGAAGCTATGGAGGTCGCGGGTGATGGCGGTGATGCGCCCGAAGCCCTCGATGCACTCCTTGGTCGCCTGCCGGAGCGCGGGGGCATTGGGGAGACCCTCCAGTGCCTCGAGCGCGTTGGCGAGGAACTCGAGGTTGCTGGACACGTAGGTCGCCGGGTTGTTGATCTCGTGGGCAATGCCGGCCGCGATCCGCCCGATGGCAGCGAGCCGGTCCGCCTTGGCCACGCGCTGAGCGAGCGATCGGGCCCTGTGGTGCTGGCGAGCCAGCTCGGCGCGGAGACCCGCGCGCTCGACCGCATGACGAATCGCCCGCTCGAGCAGCAATGGATCCAACAGGCGCTTGGGCAAGAACTCCTGCGCGCCGGCTCGGAGGGCCAAGAAGCCGAGACTGTCGTCGTCGATCCCCGTCAGCACCAGGATCGGCAGCGCAGAGCTGTGGGCCTGCACACGGCTGACGACCTCGAGCCCGCGCGCATCCGGGAGGCCCAGGTCGAGCAGCACCACGTCGAAATCGCCGTGAGCGAGAGCCTCCATGGCGGCGGCGAGGGTCTGTACCGGGACCAGCTCCAGCCCGTCGAAGGCCCGGCGGAGCATGGACCCCAGCAACACGATGTCCGAAGGATTGTCTTCGACCACGAGCGCTCGTCGGATCGACAGCGCACGTGGTGCAGAAGGATCGACGCCCGCTGCGGCTACGGAGCGAGGGTCGTCGGAGGCGGGGCGAGGATTCGAGCCGATGTGCGGGAAGAAGCGGGACTGGGGTCCGCTCCGCGGGAGAGCTCGGAGTGCGTCGTTCATGGTGACGCTGTCAGGCTATCGCCGAGACCCATCGTTCGCGACGACAACTGTTGCATCCTGCCCCACCAATTCGGGCCGAGGTCACAGCGCATGAGTTCGCAGCGGGCCGGAGATGTTGGCGCCAACGACGGGCCGGCGGCGATGGCAGGATCGATGCCCGAGACGGTTCTGTTTTGGCCCGCAGCGTTGCACCAAAGTGCCGCCACAGGACGGGGCGCAATGCGTCGGTCGGCCCATGGATGAGGTTCCTCTGTTAGAAGGGATGGATGCAAGCGGGTCTAGCGGCGGTGTTGATGATCGATGATCACGAGCCCGACGTCGTCTACACCCGGATCATGCTCCAGCGATGCGGACGCTTCGGACGACTGGAGCACCTCGAGTCCGCCGAGGAGGCGCTGGCGTTGTTCGAGGGCTACGAGCTCGCACGCATCGAACATCCGTGGTTTCCGCCGTTGGTCATCTTGCTCGACATCAACATGCCGCGGATGAACGGCTTCGAGTTCCTCGAGCGCTTCGAACGGATCGCCATCACATTGCGCGAGCGCGGCGAGGAGCCGTCGGTCGTGGTGATGCTGAGCTCGTCGGGGGCCCGGGTCGAGCGCGAGCGGGCGGCCGCCTTCGAGTCGGTCAAGGACTTCGTGGTCAAGCCCATCACCGTCGACAAGGCCATTCGCCTCGCGGACTCGCTGGGCTTGGGGAGCGCATCGCCTTGAGCTACGAGCCCGACTACCAGCGCTTCATTCGCGACTCGGTCGAGCTCCACTGCGTGGCCGGGCCGGATGGCAAGTTTCGGTGGGTCAACGGCGCCTGGCTCGACACGCTGGGATGGGATCAAGCGACGCTGCTGAGCACGCCGTTCTTGGAGCTCATCCACCCCGACGATCGCGAGTCCACGCTCCACGAGCTTCAGCGGCTGGACGCCGGCTCCGCCACCATTGGATTCCGCAACCGATATCGATGCCGAGATGGGACGTGGCGGTGGCTGGAGTGGTTCGCGCGGCCCGATGGCGAGGTGATCTACGCGACGGCCCGCGACGTGACCGAGCTGACCGAGGTCCGGAGGCTCAACGCACGAAGGCTTCAGTCCCTGGAGGTCGCCGAGGAACTGACACACACCGGGAACTGGCGCCTCGACCTGGCGGGGGGGACGGCGGAGTGGTCACCCCAGGTCTATCGCATCTACGGGCGGGACCCGGCGGAGGGGCCACCGGCGCTCGCGGAGGGGGTCGATGCCTACCATCCCGACGACCGGCACCTCGTGGCCGCGTGTGTCTCCCGCGCCATGGAGACCGGCCAGGGGTTCGAGTTCCGGGCGCGGCTGCTCCAGCCGGGTGGTGGTACGCGTCTGGTCCATTCGGTGGGCCGCGCCGAGCTTCGTGCGGGGACCGACGAGGTCATTGCGATCTTCGGAGTGTTCCGCGACGTCACCGAAGACACGCAGCTGCGCGAGATGAACGAGCAGCTGGAGCAGTTCAACTACGTGGTGTCGCACGACCTGGTGGAGCCGCTGCGGACGATCCGGAGCCATCTGGGGCTGTTGGAAGAGCTGGCCGGCGACAGGCTCGAACCGGGCGAGCGACGCTTCCTGACCTACGCGGTCGAGGGGGCAGCGCGGGCACAGACGCTGATCGACGACTTGCTGACCTACACCCGGCTTGGTCAGCGCGGTGAGCCTTGCGAGATCGACATGTCGCAGCTGGTCGACGAGATCGTCGACGATCTGCGGGCCCGCGTCGATGCCGAGGGGGCGACCGTCGAGGTCGCGAAGCTGCCGTGGGTCACCGCCGAGGCGACCCCGCTGCGGCAGATCATAGGCAACCTGCTGTCCAACGCGCTCAAGTTCCACCGCGAGGACACCCCACCACGGATCCAGGTGGATGCCGTCTCGGCCCCTGGCCAGTGGCGGGTGTCGATCCGCGACAACGGGATCGGGATCGAGGCCGATCATCTCGACAAGATCTTCCATCCGTTTCAGTCGCTGCACCCTCGCGGAACGCATGAGGGCAATGGCATCGGACTGTCGATCGTGCGCCGAGCGGCCCAGCAGTTGGGCGGACGGATCGAGGTGGAGTCCACCCCAGGGGTGGGCTCCACCTTCAGCTTCACCCTGCCGCGCGCGCACTAACCCCCCGTGCGCGCGCCGGGATGTGAGCGTGGGGCCGAGCCCGGCCCAACGCTTCGGTTCGAGCCCGTGCGCCTAGGCTACAGGCACTGGGCCGGGCACGGGCACGTGATGCAGTTGATGGTCTGGCAGGTCGTGCCGGGGCTGCAGTCGTACTTGTTGCGGCAGCCGGGGATGCACTCCTTCTCGGTCGGGTTGGCGCCCGTGCAGCCGGGGAAGGTGAACTCGCACACCGTGCCGGGACCGCAGTCGGAGTCCGTCTGACAGTCGTTGGACGGGTCCTCGATACAGTTGCCCGGGCAGGGGCATGTCACGCAGGTCACGATGTCGCAGACTTCGCCCGCGCTGCAGTCGTCATCGGCGTGGCAGCCGGGGATGCACGCGGTGTTGTCGAGATCGCAAGGGGGCCCGGCGGGCTCGCAGACGGTGCCCGCGGCACAGTCGTCGTCGTCGGTGCAGCCCTCTCCGCCGTCGGGCATGCACTCGCCCGGACATGGACAGGTGAAGCAGTCGAGCTGCTGGCAGAACTCTCCGCCGCCGCAATCGTCGTCTTCGTGGCATCCGGCCACGCAGGTGCTTTCATTGACGTTGCAAAACGGCCCCGAGGGCTCACATACGGTCCCTGGGGCACAGTTGGCGTCGGATTGACAGTACTTCTGGGCCGAGATTCCGGCGGCGCGGAAGCCAAGGTCGTCGTTGGGTTCAGGCTCGGCATCACAGCCGATGGCGAGGCCGAAACCGATTGCAATGGCGAGGGGGATGGTCAAAAGGCGCATCGATCGTCTCCGTATCTTCCGAGGTTGCGAACTACCACCATTGTAGACCGGGCGGTGCAGGCACGGTGCTCGACAACGCGCCCTCAGGCCCAGCTACAACGATGAGACGGCAACGGTACATCAGTTGGTTTCACCTCGGCAGCCAATCTACGACGCTCACAGTTTTTGGTGACGAGCGCACGAGCGCGGCGCGGTTGTGGCCAGCTGTCA
>JAHZJA010000914.1 GCA_022601155.1 Deltaproteobacteria bacterium
CGAACGCCATCATGATGATGAACGGGTCGTAGGGCGCCCTAAACCGGATTCCGCCGAGGATGAGAGCCGCGATGATGATGATCGCCCACAGATGCAGCGCGACGATCGCCATCCCGGATGCGCGTCGACGGATGAAGATCGCGAACAGCGCAATGAGCGCAGGAACGGCGAGCCCCGAGGTGTGGATGATCCCCCACCGCTGTGTGTAGGCCCGCCACTGACCCTTGCCCGAGTCGGGCCACATCACGTTGTACCGCCACAGCAGCATCACGTTGACCACGCTGTACTCGATCTGTTTTGCGGTGGTGGTCTTGTCGATGCAGTCCTCGATGAGCTCGCCCAAGATCTCGGAGTCGCCGATGTAGCCGCGGTACTCGAGCTCGAGCTCGCCCAGCGCCGGGTCGAGGCCAGGCCACGCGCCGGGCATCTTGGCCTCACGCTTGGCGAGCTGAATCAGCGGCGGCGGACCAAAGCTCGTGCGACGACGCTTGGGCGTGTCGGGCAGCGCTCGGATCTTGTTGTTGTGGCAGCGGCCGAACACCTGGTTGAACTTGCCGTTCTCCGAGATGAGCCCGCGACGACCCGTGTGGTAGTGCAGCCGCCACGCCGAGAAGCTGCCGACCACCAGCAACGGCACGAGAGCCTGAATCATCAGGGTCAGCCGCAGCTTGGGTAGTCGCTTGCGCGCCAGCAACCAGAACACTCCGAGCAGCCCGATGCTGGCGAGGATCTGCGGCCGCACCATGAAGCCCAGGGCCGCGAACACACCCGCGGCCCAGGCGTCGCGACGCCGACCGTCCTGAGCCATGCGCACCAGGTGAAACGTCGACGCGACCAGACACAATGCAAACGGGGTCTCCGACAGCGTGTAGCCGCCCAGCGAGATCAGCGGGTAGTAGGGCACCAACGCCAGGCCCACCAGCGGCGGAACCCAAAAGTAGTGACTGACGCGACGGGCCAGCAAATACCCGTAGCCCACCGTCGCGGCCCCGAACACCGCATACGCGGTCGCGATCGGCGGGTAGAAGTTGGGTTCGTCGGAGAACGCCGCCTGCAGCCCGTACAGCAGCACATGGGTGCCGTAGGGATAGAAGGCGTCGTACTCCCGCGGCGCCCACCACTCCCCGTTGAACAGGTTGTTCGCGCGACGCATGTAGCCGCGCATGTCGGAGTACGCGTAGTCCTCCAGCGGATGGACGACGAAGTTCCAGTGCAACCGGACCAGCAGCGCCGTGATCACCAGGATCCACAGCCACCGGTACTCGTACAGGGCCAGGGCCACCGCCCGAAGCCGGCGCTCGTTCGCCTTGCTCATGCATGCACCTTCACGTCGTCGCGGGGACAAAGGCGGGCCCACAGCGCGGGCAGGGGCGGCCGGGTTGGCGCGGCGGCCAGCGGAGGCTCGGCTCCTGCGTCGGCCAGTGCCTGCTCGGTCGCGGCGTAGGCTCGGTCGACGACCTCATGCGCCTCGTCGCGGTGGGTCTGCAGCAACGCGCCGACCCGTCCCGCAAACGCATGGGGGCGTCCTTCCATCCCGTAGAAGACCGGTTGGATCTCGACCTGCTCTACGAACCAATCGTCGACCTCGCGCGCGACGGCATCGGGATCCCTCCCTGCCCTCGCCGCCCGGCCGTGGCGCGTGAGGTAGGCGCAGCTGATGACGCAGCACGCCAGCTCGTTCCACAAGACCGCGCGCCCCTCGACCGCATCGAGATCGAATGGGATCGCGCCGTAGTCGATTCCATGATCATCATCGAGTCGACCGGCTTGGACCGCGTGCACCAGCTCGTGCATCAGATTGGGCAATCCCTCCGCCTGGACCAGCGCGCACGCGGTCTCCGTGGCCCCACCATCGCCCGGCGCATCACGCGCCAAGGGGTCATGGGCTGAAAGCGCGCGCACCAGGTTCTCACCTCCGGCCGCGATCTCGACCCGGGCCCCCATTCGGGCCAACGCGTGTGTGGCAACAAGCAGTAGAGGGTTGCCCGCGTCGGGGTGATCCGTTGGTATGGTTACATTCAGCAAGCCGGCTCACCAAAAAGCCAAAAGCTCGGTCGAGGGTAGCCCCGGGGCCGGGCTCCGCTAAAGTCGGTCGCGCATCTTAGGCGAAGCCAGCGCGCGGACCAACCCGACCCGTCCTGTCCACCCTCCCCTTTTGTCCCCGCCCTCGATGTCCATCCCCGACCGCCCGGTCCTCGGCGACTTCAGCCCGCCGCCGCCCACTTCGCGGCTCGGCCGGTATGAATTGACGGGACGTATCGCGACCGGAGGCATGGCCACCGTCTACCTCGCGAGGCTCGAGGCGACCGGAGGATTTGCCCGTGAGTTCGCCCTCAAGGTGGTGCATCCGCATCTGGCGGCTGAAGAGGGATTCCGTCGGCGCTTCCAACAAGAAGCACGGCTGGCTTCGCGGGTCCGGCATCACAACGTCGTCGCCACCATCGATGCGGGTGAAGACAAGGGCTACTGCTACCTTACCCTCGAGCTCATCGAAGGCGCCACGCTGCGCCAGCTGGTGCTCCATCGCGACCGCAGCTACGCGGCCGTCGAAGCGGCGTACATCGTCTCGGAGGTTGCCCGCGGCCTGCATGCGCTGCATACGGCCACCGACGAGCAAGGGCGGCCGCTGGGGATCGTCCACCGCGATCTGTCGCCGCACAACGTCATGCTCGACAAGACCGGTCGCTCGGTCCTCATCGACCTTGGGCTCGCGAAGGCCGACGCCAACCCCCACATGACGCAGGTGGGCGTGCTGTGCGGGAAGCTCCCGTACATGAGCCCCGAGCAGGCGCGGCTCGAGACCGTCGATGCGCGCAGCGATGTGTTCGCGCTGGGCACCGTGCTGTACGAGCTGTGCACGGGCACCCTGCCCTTCGGCGACACGCACACCACCGCAACCCTCGAGCGCCTGCAACAGTGCAACGCCGACCAGATTGCGGCCGGGCTCCAGCGGATGGCGGTCCCCGGCTGGCTCGTGCAGATCATCATCGGCTGCCTGCGACCCGATCCCGCCGACCGCTTCGAGTCGGCGCTGGCGCTGTCGGAGGCGCTGAGCCAAGAGCTGGTGCAGGCCGGTCACGCCGCATCGGAGATCAAGGCTCGCCTCGCCGAGATCGTGCGGGCCGCCCTCCCCGAGATCGGCACCGTCACCCCCATCGAGCCCATGGCCCCCGCATTGGGAGCGGGCGGTGGGTTCCGATCCATGCGTTGGATGGGCGTCGGTGCCGTGGCGGCAGGCCTGGCATTCGCCGGGGTGTGGGCCGTGACGTCGCTGCTGCCCTCGGTCGGCACCAAGGCGATCGACGAGGAACCTCCGCGGTACGAGTCGGCCAACCTCGCGCCAGACCCCACGATCCAAGAAGCGCGTGCCGAAGAGATTGCCACCCCGGTGGACCCCCCACCGGTTCGGACCCAGCCGAACTACGTGTCACCGCCACCGCCTGCGCTCGACACCGACGGCTTCATCATCGACGAGCTGGGGACCGGAGGCGAGACCACCGAGGGCATGGTGGAGCCCCGCAGACGGTTCCGCCGACGTCCCAAGCGGCCCGTCAAGGGCCCCCGACTGCGCGAGCAAGACCCGTACGCCCAAGGCTGATCGGACTTCCGATCGTCGTGGCGGTGGGGGCATGCGTATCGGCTCGGCGATGACACGCGTCAGGGCGTACACTCCCCAACCGTGACGGTCGTGCACCTGGTGCTGGCGATGTCGGTGTGGGGCCGCGTGGCCGCTCCCGACGTGCCGCCCGATCCGGTGCCGACCGACCCTGGCGCCACGTCACCGGTCGACGGTGAATCCCAGCGCCTGTCCGAGGCCTCTGCCGCCTTCACCCTGGGAGTGCGGGCCTACAAGGAAGAGCGCTACCAAGACGCGCGCGAGCACTTCGAGCACGCGCAGCGGCTCGAGCCGCACTCGGACACCCTGTTCAACCTCGGGCTCGTTCAACAGGCCGTCGACGACCACGTCGCGGCCTGGCACAGCTTCGATGCGTTGTTGTCCGATGCCGCCGATGAAGTCGAGCGGGAGGACATCCTCGCCGCGCAGGCGGTGAGCCGAGCGCACGTGGTCATGCTCGAGGTGTTGGTCAGCGACGCGTCCGTGATCTGCCTCGATGGCCGCACCATGCCCCGTGTCGCCGATCGACCGTCCGTGGTGACCACCCCGGGCGAGCACCAGCTCGACGTGGATCACCAGCGCCGACAGCTGCAGCTGGAGGGTGGCCAGACCCGTACCGTCGAGTTGATCGTCGCTGCGCCCGCACCTCCGCCCCTGCCCCGCCGACGGCTCCGAGCGCTAGCCGTGCTCGGCATCATCAGTGGGGGAGCGGCCGCGGGACTGGGGCTGTCGGCTGGACTCGTTCAGCCTCCCGTCGCGCGCTTGGGGCTGGGGGTTGGCGCGGCCGTCATGGGCGTGGGAGCGCTGACCAATGCAGCCACCGCGTTGGTGATCACGCGGCGGTCTCGTCGATGGACGCCGCCTCCGGCTCCCACCCACTGCCCCATCGACGGCTGACCGCGCCGCGGCGACGGGGCTCGCTAGAACCGGCCGGAGACTCCCAGGCCGAAGCCGTGGCGGCTCGCCTGGAGGTCGACTGCGATGGCGTTGCGTCGCTTGAGGCCCAGGCCGAGCGCGGTGCCGCCTCCGGCCAGCAGCAGCACCGCGGGGACGGCCATCACCAAGGAGGCGCGATTGCGGGCGTCGGTCTGGCAGCTGTTGCCGATGGGTAGGTTGCACGGGTTGGATGCCGCCATCGCGACCGAGCCGATGAGCAGCACGCCACCCGCTGAGATGGTCGCGATGCCAGCTCGGATCCAGTGACGGGCGCGGAGGGCCTCCGGGCTGTCGCGGCGGGGATCGTAGTCCGCGACGAGGTCGGTGGAGTCGGCGTCGCCGAAGGTGTCCCCGTCCGCGTCGTCGCCGAACTCGTCCCCGTCGTCGAACTCGTCGCCATCCGCGTCGTCGCCGAACTCGTCCCCGTCGCCGAACTCGCCTGGGTTGGGGCCGCCGTCTGGTTGGCGGGGTGGAGTCTGCGGATCGGCTGCAGCGCCCGGGTCGACGGCAGCATCTGGGGCCTGGGCTGGGCTGGCCGTATCTGCGGGCGCCACCGCCTCGTCGGAAGGATCGGTCACGTCACTGGTACCCGGATCGCCCTCCGCTGCGTTCGCCTCCCCGGACGGCTGCGTCGACGCGGTTGGGAGGCTGGTGTCAGGCTCCGCTGGCGGGCCCACGGGCTCGACCGGCGTGGCGTTCGGGGCCATGCTGACGGCGAGCGCAACGATGGTGGCGAGCACGGGCATCGGGCGATGCAGAGCCTACCAGCGAGCCTCCCGCAGGTCCCCAAGTGTTTGAAATCGTGGGGCGGAACCGCGGCGTTGCGCAACCGGACCGGCGCGATGACATACGTCGCCCTGGATCGCGGCGCGGGCCAGGGCACCGGTGCCAGCGGTCGTCCAGGGCCCACAGAGCCCACCCCTACGCCGTCTCGGGCCCAGGGCTCACGGTGGGGCACTCGGCACCGCAACGCGAACGGGTTGTTCGCAGTATCGCCGCGCGCACTGTCGCCAGCCCAGGGCGCCCCCGATGACGGCCGACAGCGCGACTACCAAACGCGGCACCCTTCCTCCGCTTCGCGATGCCACCCGACTGACCGGGTGACATCCGTGGAGGCCAAAGCCCAAGCTTCGGGACGCATCATCCCACGACCATGCGGTGAAGCA
>JAHZJA010000915.1 GCA_022601155.1 Deltaproteobacteria bacterium
AGAACTGGACATCGGTGCGACCGCTCCTGCGACCGATCGCGGGCTGGAGCATGGGCCACAGCCGCTTCGAGTTCGATGCGTCGTTCATCGTCCCCGCCGCGCGCGACGGGCTGACCAATCTCGCGACCCTGGTCTTGCGCCACCCCGACAGCCCGGTGTCGGTGTTCGCCCACGCCGATCCGACCGGTAGCGATGACTACAACAAGCCCCTGTCCGGACGCCGTGCGCTCGCCGTCTACGGGATGCTGGTCCGCGACGTCGAGCTGTGGGAGCGCCTGTACTCCTCGCCGATGACGGGAGATCGTTGGGGGGAGCGTGCGGTGCAGCGCATCCTCTCGGTGCTCACCGACGAGGCGGGCGAGCCCTACTACCCCGGAGTGGTCGACGACCAGTGGGGCACCAAGAGCCGGGAGGCACTCGAGCGCTACCAGGGGGCCAACGTCGACCCCGACGGCCAGCCGCTCACCGTCGATGGGCAGCTGGGGCCGCTGTCGCGCAAGTCGATGTACCTCGTGTACATGGACTGGCTGTGCACCCAGGACGATGGCTACCCGTTGAAGCTGGAGCCCGAGCAGTTCCTTGCCAAGGGGGCCGACCCGGACCTGCGCGGGGACGTGCAAGGGTGCAGCGAGTTCAATCCTCGGATGGTGTTCTCCACCGAGGAGCACGCCAAGTACCAGGCATTCGCGCACAAGCAGGAGCGGGACGAGGAAAACGCGGACAATCGCCGTGCGGTGGTGTTCTTGTACCCCGTCGGTGTCGAGGTCGACCCACAGTGGTGGCCGTGTCCCGCCGCCGAATCCGGGGTGAGCCAGTGCCACGCCCGGTTTTGGTCCGACGCGTCGACCCGTCGCAACCCACAACCACTGCGGCGTCACTTCGACGGCGACGCCAACACCTTCGGCTGCCGCTTCTACCACTTCCTGGGCCTCAACTCTCAGGTCGAGACGCCCGTGACCCTGGGGCACACGTTCGATGTGTATCTTCACCGCCAGCTCGGCCACGGCCTCCCCGAAGGTACCTTCGCGTTGGTCTCTGACGACGACGAGGTGGATGAGCGCAAGCCCGCCTCCGCGGCCCTGCTCATCGACGCCGAGGAGGATCGCGAGGTTCGGTGCCTGAGCTTCACCGGCCTGCGCAGAGGGAAGCGCTACACGCTGTCGTTTCAGCCCAGTGGTGACGAGGCGGAGGAGTTCGAGCCGGTCGTGCTGGTGGCGGAGTTCATGCTCGAAGACTTCATCGGCGACGACGCGGGGCAGGACGCCGAGGAGATCGCGATCGTAGCGGGGCAGGACGATTCGCCTCTCCACTACGCATCGTCGCCGCCCGGCTCGGACCAGCCGCTGCCCGCGGGTGGCCCGGATCCCGAGCAGTGGCAGGTGGAGGACGAGGCGGTCGAGTGGGACGGGATGACCGTGGTGCTCACCCGTGTGCGCGAGGACGAGCTACCGCCGGACGACGCCCCGGACGAGGACGAGGACGACGATGGGTGACCCCGATTCCAAGCCCGCCAAGCCCGATCCCGTGGCCGAGCGCAAGAAGCAGAACCCGGCGCACACCGATCTGACCACGTTCTTCTTCGTGGAGCACGAGACCTTCGAGCTGCTCGGTGGCCCCTGGGGCGACTCGGACAAGTACAAGGAGAAATTGGACCTCGGCCCGCGGGCGCTGGACCCCGACGAGTTTTGGCCGTGGGCCTCGGTGGCGCTGCAAAAAGCGCAAAAATCTCGGGCGCTGGCCGGCTACGTGGCCAAGCACAACGTCCGCGATCGCTGGGTCTATGCGTTCTCGGTAGAAAAGGGCCAAGACCCCGTGCTGCGGTTCGAGCTGCGGCTGGACGCCAAGGGCCGGGTCTCGTTCTTGGGGCGCGATGACTTCCTCGCCATCCATGGGGATCCCAAAGCCGACGATCAAGACGACGCTGCGTACCTCAAGCGGCCACAGTGGAAGAACACGGGCCAAGCGTTCTTCAAGCAGAAGATTCCCATCGGTAAGGCGGGTGCCCCGATCAAGTGGCACTTCTTTGGCATGTCGTTTCGCCTCACCAAGGGGGGCGTGGACGAGATCGAAGCGGATGCCTCGCTGCTGCAGCCCGACCCCGGCTTCAACTTCTTCGCCAAGGACAAGGACGCCTCCAAGGTCGAGGGGGTCAAGATCTGGAAGGTCAGCCGCCTGGTGCCCGTGGGCGACGGGGTCTTGGTGCGGGTCTTCGACCCGATGACGGTGCTGTCCAACCTCCGCAAGCAGCTGCATCTGCGGCTGGACGAGTTCATCCACTACACCACGCCGATGCAGGGCGACGGCAACGCGGAGATCCGCCGTCGTCGGCACCTGGTGGCCGCGATCGCCAACCACGCCAACCTGGTGTGCGAGCGCTCGAGCAATGTCGACATCCGACACAAGGAGCTCAAGCGTGGCTCCGATGTCTGGCCGAAGCTGCGCAACAGCTGCTTTACCGACGCCGAGCGGGTGATCCTCGACGCCGAGAAGGTCACGCCCTCGGCCTACGATGCCCCCACGTTCTTCATGGAGATGGAGCGGCGGCTGCGGGACAATCTGCTGCGCCGACAGGTCAAGGCGGGCACGGCCCTGATGCTGTGGCTGTCTTCGAAGCCCTGGGGGCTAGTCGAGCGCCAGAGCCTGACCAGCGACGTGAGGGCCAACGCCTTTGCCCACCTCCCGCTTCGCGCCAGCTCGCCTCCGCTTCGCCCGGTCGACCGGCGAGCATCACCGTTGCGCCGCGTTCGACGAGCAGGGGGGCGAGAGCCGGCACCGATTCCGCGTAGCCCTCATCCGAGGAGCAGATCGCGCAGAGCTTCGCGCCGGAAGCGGCGAAGGCCTCCGCGGCCGCGGTGGGGGAGTCGAAGCC
>JAHZJA010000916.1 GCA_022601155.1 Deltaproteobacteria bacterium
AGTGCTCTCTTGGCCCGTAGGTCCCCCCGTTGTGCCTGCGCGAGGGTGACCTCGTCGAGTTCAGCAGTTCGGGTAGGGCGATCAGGCACCTGTCTAATCGAGACAGCCTCGCTCACCTGGCTCCTCACACGGATTTCGGAGCGCGGAAGTTCCCGCGCGGTTTTCGCGAACGACGAATAGTACCCTCGCGACTGCTTCACCCTCGGACGTCATCGCCTGCGCTCATGGTGACAACGGCTGCCGCGACCGTCCGATCTGCGGTGCAGACGCGGTTCAATATCGCCAAGCGCGCCGGTTTACGCGACCATGACCGCGATGCGAGCTTCGCGCGAGATTCGCAGCCTGGGATTCGAGTAAGCGGTGCGCAGCAAGAACATCGAGTACATCGCGGGGGTCGATCACATCCGCGCCTTCGCGTCGCTGCTGGTCGTCTTCCATCACAGCTTTTGGCTGATTCACCGCAAGTGGGATCCGCCGGGGCTGACCAACGACACCTGGATCGTCACCGACAACCCGATCTGGAGCCTCGCGATCGAGACCCACATCGTCGTCACGATGTTCTTCGTGCTGTCGGGGTTCATGTTCTCGCTCGTCGGGGCGGGGCGCGACATCAAGTACCTGCCGTTCATGCGCAACCGAGCGCTGCGGGTATTTCCCGTCTACCTGGCCCTGCTGTTCTTCGGCATGGCCGTGTTCCCCGAGCGGGTCAACTGGGTGGGGTTCTTGTCGTCGGCCTCGTTCATGGGCAACAGCATGGCCGCGCTGAACCTGTGGCCCGTGTCCACCACCTTCTGGACCGTCGCCGTCGAGCTTCAGTTCTACATCATCTTCCCGTTCCTCAATACGTTCCTCAACCGCGAGGGGGCCAAGCCGCTGCTGTATCTGCTGGCCTTCGCGATCGGGTTGCGACTGGTCGGGTTCCTCATCGGAACCTCGGTGCGCGACATGAACTACTGGCACCTGCCCGGACGCATCGATGCGTTCTTGCTGGGCATGCTGCTGGCGCGAGCGCACCTCAAGTACCGTGTCGCCGCCCGCTCCCCCTGGCTCATCGTCCCGGGCCTGGTGGCGTTCTTCGGCTGCACCTTCACCCTCAACCACCTGGGAGGCTGGCCGGCCCAGGTGTGGTGGAAGGCGCTGTGGCCCACCGTGGAGGCGATGGCCTGCGTGGTGTTCGTGTTCGGGTATCTCAGCTTCGCCCGCCGATTGCCCTCGTTCATCTCGCGCGCGCTGGCCTACCTGGGCGCGCTGTCGTTCTCCACCTATCTGTGCCACTTCATGGTGATGCAGGGCCTGTACGACCACGGGCTCATCATCGATTTCTACAATGGCTTCGGATGGTCGGCGTATGCCGATGCCGCCGCCAACACGCTGCTCATCGTCATCCCCGCGTCGTTGCTGCTGTCGTTCCTGGCGTACAACGGCATCGAGGCGCCGTTCATGCGACTGCGGGGGGTCTACGTCAAGCGCGACCGGGACCAGCGCGACGACGCCGCGCCGAAGGCCGATCCCCATGACGACGCAGCCCCGGCCAGGGCCGAGGCCGCCGCCGAGACGCCCGCCGTCGATCCTCCTGCATCCGACGGGCAACCGCCACCGTGATCGATCGCCGCTTTTGGATCTGGACCTTCGCCGTGCTGGCGATCGGCCTCGCCCTGCGAGCGCCGTCGCTGCCGTCGGGCTTCGGCATGGACGACTTCGCCCAGCTCGCCATGCTCGAGGGGGTCTACCCGGCCGAGCGAGGCATCTGGGATCTGTTCTCGTTCTCCAGCGGCGACCCGCAGGAGGTCCACACGCTGATGAGCCGCGGCAGCCTGGCCTGGTGGTCGCACCCGCAGCTCAAGCTCTCCGCCCTCCGACCGCTGTCGAGCCTGCTGATGTGGCTCGACGTCCAGATGTTCGGTCACCAGGCGCTGTGGCACCACGCGCACACCCTGCTGTGGTGGGCGCTGATGCTGCTGTCGGCCGCGCTGCTGCTGCGTCGGCTGCTCCCTGCCCGCTGGGCGATGCTCGCCTTGCTGCTGTACGCGCTCGACGAGTGCCACACCTACCCCATCGGTTGGCTCGCCAACCGCAACGCGATCGTCTCGGCGACCTTCGCCTTCCTCGCGCTGTACGCCCACGTCCGGCATCGCGAGGACGGGTGGGCGCGCGGCCGATGGCTCTCGGTCCTGGGCCTGATGCTCTCGCTCGCGGGCGGCGAGTACGGGTTGTGCATCCTTCCGTTCTTCGTGCTGTACGAGCTGCTCGCCGCCCCTGGCGACCGCAAGTCCCGAGCCCGGGCGCTGATCCCCATGTTCGTACTGTTCGGGGTGTACGTGGCGATCCACCGCGCCCTCGGCTTCGGCTCGTTTGCGTCCAACGTCTACGTGGATCCACTGCGCGAGCCGTTGGCGTGGCTGGGAATCGCCAAGCTGCGGGTGCCGATCCTCGTGGCCGACATGTTCTTGGCCATCCCGACCGGCAAGCTCGCGCTGTACCCCAAGCTGATGCAGGCCCAGGCCTGGCTCGGGCCCGCCGCGGGCATCTTGCTGGCGTTCATCGTCCCCGCGATGTGGCGGCGTCTCGATGCCACGGGCAGGAAACGACTGGTGTGGCTGCTGGCGGCGGCCGTGCTCGGCATCGTGCCCGTGGCCTCCTCGTTCGTCTCGGCCCGGCTCCTCCTCATTCCCGCGATCGGTGGCCATGCGGTCGTGGCCGCGCTGCTGCTGGACGCCTTCGACCGCATCCGCGACCGGGCCCACCGCTTCCGCCCCTGGACCCTGGTCCGCAGCACGGTAGCGCTCGCCCTGTTCGTCGCCCACGTGGGCCTGGCCTCCTACTGGGGCTTCGAGGAGACCCGCAACATCCATCGGCTCAACATCGGCACGCGACAGGCCTCGCTGATGATGCAGGTCGACGACACCAAGGTGGAGCAGCAGCGACTGGTCGTTCTGACCGCGGCCGATCCGATGACCCTGCTGTACCCCGCGCTCGTGCGCTGGGTGGAGGGCCATCCCCTTCCCCGCTCGTGGTGGGTGCTGTCGCTGGCCCCCAAGCCCCACACCCTCACCCGCATCACCGACAACGCCTTCGAGATGGAAGTCGTCGACGGTGCGATGCTCACCGGGCCCGTCGAGCAGCTGTTTCGTCGCCCGCGGTTTCGGTTCCGTCCGGGCCAACACGTCTACCTCGATGGTCTGACCGTCACCATCCTCAAGATGAAGGAGTACTACCCGCAGCGGGTGCGCTTCACCTTCGAGACCTCCGTCGACGATCCTTCGCTCGTGTTCCTGCTCGCGACCAAGAGAGGGATGCTGCACTACCCCATGGGACCGGTCGGCGCGACGATGGCCATTCCCCCCGCCACGCTTCCGCTGGTGCTCGACATCCAAGAGCAAGACCGGGCGGCGGGCAACTAGCCCCGACGCCCGATCCTCGGCCCCGACCCCCGCGTGTGAAACACGATGCCTAGCAGGTGGGTGTCCAACAGCAGGCTGGAGTTGCCTGGCCGCGGCCGCATGGCCGACGGGTGGCGTAGCGCGGTACGAGGGCGTCTCATCGCAGCAGGACTGCCAAGACCGCACGAGGTCATCGGTCAGCGCCGTACCTGGGTGCGCCACGTCCTCCTCGATGGGTCGGTCCCCGAGGCGGTCGGTCATCTGGTGAGCGCGGAAAAACCGACCGGGCGCCTGTAGTTGATGGCCGTCCACTAGCCTCGACTAGCGGCCAAAACGATCACGATTTGTTTCGAGGTTCGAGTGACGAGGGGTCCGAGCGGCGGCCATGAGGGGGTAGCAGCCTCGCCATGAACACCGCCAAATCCCTCCTGCTCGCCTGTGTCTCCACCCATGCACGCCTCGGGCTCGGGCTCGCGTTGGTCGTGCCGTTGGGCTGCCTGCAGGCGCCCCCGCCGAGCGCAAATGGCGCTCCTGCTGAAAGTGACACGGGGGATACCGGCACGGGCGGCACGACCGACGACGCCGAGTC
>JAHZJA010000079.1 GCA_022601155.1 Deltaproteobacteria bacterium
CCAGATGGGCGCGGGCGCGGACCCGTTGACCTTGCACGCGGGCCAGTGCGGCCGCCCGGCGCCACGCCTCGCCGGCCTCGGCCACCGCGCCGGCCTCGGCCAGGCGCCCCGCTGCGGCGACGAAGCTCGACTCGGCGGCCGCTTGGGCCCCTCTGGGCACGGAGGCTCCCGCCCGAGGACGGAGCCGAGCGGTGGCCAGCTCGGCCCGCGCGCGCTCCAGCCGACCGCGCGCCAACCCGGTGGCACTGGTCCCGTGGAGCTCGTCGAGCAACCGCCCGAGCGCCGTTGCCTGCCGTTGCGCTCCAACCCGCACCAGCAGCTGCAGCAGGTTGAGTCCGGCCTCGAGCGTGGCCGACAGCTGCCCCTGGGCCAGCAGGCCCCCCACCGCGGCCCGGCCGTGCTCGATGCCGGCCGCGAAGTCGTAGGCCAACACGGCCAGACCCGCCAGGCTCCCCCGAAGCATCAGCCCCCCGACCGGCTCCCCTGCCTCCTCGAATGCGCGTGCGGCATCGGCATAGTGGCGCCCAGCCTCGCGAAGCTGACCGCGAGCCTGGGCGAGGTTGCCGTGGAGCTGCCGCGCCCGCGCTCGGATGCCGGCCACCTGCGCCCCATCGACGCCGTCGCCCGCGGCCACGGCTGCGTGCAGCCACGCCTCGGCCTGGTCGTGTTCCCCCTGCACCAACGCCGCCATCGCGCCCCACAGGTGGGCTGTCGCCGACCCCAGACCGCGCGCAGGCGCCTGGGGCAGATGCTCACCCGCGGCCTGCAGTGCCCGCTCGCCGTGTCCCTGGTCGATCCACAGACGCCAGCGCAGACCTCTGGCCTGCCAGGCTACCGGGGAATCGGGCACCGCGGCCTGGTCGACCAGCGCCAGTGCCTGCTCCACTTCACCCCGTCGCTGCCGCGCACGTGCGAGCACCAGCCGCCCGGCGGGGCCAGGGGCGTGCGGAGCCACCGCGATCGCGCCTTCGACATCACCTCGCGCCAGGCGGGCCCGCATCACGATGGCCACGGTCGAGCTCGAGATCCGGGCCGCGCCGCCCTCATCGAGCCAGCGCCTGACGCCGTGACTCTCGTCGCCTCCCGCCGTCAGATGGGCCTCGATCACCGACGGTCGATCGGCGTCGACGGCCAGCGCGATGTGGCCGGCGTCGGCTCGTGGATCCATCGCTGCCGCGACCTCGCGCGCCAGCTGGTGCTGCTCGGCGCCCAGCCGCCGACGCGCCGCGGCCTCGACCGCTGCCCATGGACGCTCGCCATCGTGCAGGTGGGGATCGAGCGCAGCCACGGCTCCGGTCCACACCGCCAGCATCACGGCCCGGGCGGTGCCCAGCGGCAGCGCCTCGCTGGTGACTTCGGCCGCCTCGCTCACCGCATCGGCCACCCCTGTGCCGTCCGGATCGACCAACTCGGCGGCGGCACAGGCCTCGGCCGCACGCACGACCTGCGCCGGCCATCCCCCCGTGGCGGTGTGCAGACGCCGGGCCCAGGCCTGCTGCGTAGCGGGGTCGACGACGCCGGTCAGCACCTCGCACACCTCGGCCTCGGACCACGGCTGCACCTGCACCACCACCGCGCCGCGCTGCTCCAAGGCCGCACCGAGGGCGGGCGACACGGGCAGCACCAGCGTCGCCTGGGCCTGCCCCGCGACCTGCTCGAGCACCGCAGCCCGGGATGCCACGGCCTCGGGCGCCGCGAGCCCCGAAGGCCACGCAGGCAACTGCAGGACACCCGTGACCCCCAGCTCGTCCGTCGTTCGCCAGGCCTCCAGCCAGGGCGCACGGGGCTGCCCCAGCACCCCCGCAACGCGATCGGGATCGGAGACACGTGCGGCGGGTCCGTCGTCCAGCAGCTGGAGGCGCTGGATCAACTCCTCGACGATCCGGCCGCGACCCGCTCCGGGTGGACCGGCAACGGCAACCAGTCGTAGACCGCGTGGCTCAGCCAAGCGCGCGACCACGTCGTCGAGGCGGGGGCCGTGGTAGGGCCAGCGCGCGGGGGTCCACCAAGGAGCGCCGCGGCTGAGATCGAGTCCGGCTTCCGCCGCCGCGTGCAGCCGGGTGAGCTGCGTGACCAGTTGGCTGGGGTCGGCCGCACGCTGCCCGGGGTCGGGGCGGAGCAATCGACCCAGCAGCTCCCGGACGGGGGGGTCGAGCGTGTCGGCACCCAGAGCGTCGAGCCGGGCATGCACGGCGGCCGGACCTCGAGCCTGCAACAACGACTCCGGTCGTCGCCACGGCGGCTCGCCCAGCAGACGCATGCACAGCAGACATCCGAGCGAGAAGCGGTCCGCCGCCGGGCCACCGCCGCCCGCCAGCACCTCCGGCGCCAAGAAGCCGGGGGTGCCCATCCCCTGGCGGCCCAGCTGACCGAGATCCACCAGCACCACCCCGCCCGTTGGAGTGACGACGACGTTGCCGGGCGCGACATCACCGTGGTGGGTCCCTGCCCCATGGATGGCCGCCAACGCATGGGCAACCGCCCGGGCCTCGGCGAGCGCGGCCGCGACGGAGGATGCCCGCTGCAGTGGCAGCGGTGCGCCCGGCACCCAGTCGGTGACCATCCAGCCCGAGCCATCGGCCGCGGTGAGCAAGGCTCGTGGCGCGGGCAAATGTGGAGACCCGGCCCGCCGCAGTACCTGGAACGCGTACCGCGTGGCTCGAATGCTCTCGGCCGGGACCCGCTTGAGCACGACCTTCCGGTCGGTTGCGCGCTCGGTGGCAGCCAACGCTCCGCCTTCGGCGCCATCACCGAGGCGGGTGACGTCATCGAAGTGTTCGGTCAAATCGCCAACAACGTTGGCTACTGCGGCATCCTTGGTGGCCACCTTGCTTCATTAGACACCACTCTTGGCAACCAAGGTTGCCTGTGTTTCAGCGAATTGGAAGAACGTTGTATTTGCGCCTCAAAATGCTAACTGCGCAACGATCTTGGATTCCAGTCCCTGCTAGGCAGCCCCCGGCCGCCAATTGAGTTACCAGTGGATGCCGAGATCCAGGCCAGTTCGGAGCCCATGGCCAGCAGCTTTGCCGATGACGGTGAGGCGATAGGCAGCCGAGGCACCGATGGTGAAGCTGGGTGCCAACCAAAAGTCGAGACCCACGCCAACTCGGGCCAACCCGGCCGCCTGACGCCGTCCCGCGAAGGGAGCCCGCCGCACCCCGACCCCGGCTCCGACCTCGCCCCAGGGCTCTAGGCGCTTGGGTAGCGGCACGTACAGCCGCACGGTCGCCACGTCGAGAGCCGTCAGGCGTCCAAAGGCCACCTCCTCGCCGACGGACCCGTCGGGATTGGTGACCGTCCGCGAGGCGGCATCGAGCGCGAAGCTGGACAGGGCCGAGTGCACGGCCACGAACCGATGAAGCCGCCACCCGAGGCTGAC
>JAHZJA010000917.1 GCA_022601155.1 Deltaproteobacteria bacterium
CCGCCCGCGCTCAAATCATGAAATACCCGAGCGTGAACGACATCAAGGATGATCTTCCTGACGACGAGCGGGGCAAGAACGAGTGAGTCTTGCCTGCCCGGACCACGGTCCGGGTCTGGCGTCCCACATCGTGCCGCCCGTCGGATGTAGCGTCCTTTTGGGTCGAATTCGGCCCCGGTACAGCGGTTTTCGCGTCCACTGGGTCATGGTTCACGCCATGGCCAAGGCAGCCGTGCAGTGACACGACCGGACGACGAAGATCAGCCTTCGACCGATGCGGATGAAGCGCCTCCTGCCGTGACCCGGAGTGTGGAGGTCTTCGTCGAGCGCGACGACGGCTCGTCGATATTCGTCCGTGACATGGGGGAATCGCGCGGTCGCGCGATTCTGATCCTCGATGGTATCGGCTGCAGCGGGTGGGCGTTTCGGCGCATCCTTCCGAGCCTCGCCCAGAGCCACCGTGTGCTGCTGATGCACTACCGGGGGCACGGGCGCTCGCCGGATCCACCGCGGCCGTGGCATCTGAGCATGCCCGACCTCGCCGATGACGCCGCCGCCGTGCTGCAGTCCCGAGGCGTGGAGTCGGCGATCGTCGTCGGCTTTTCCATGGGCTTCCAGGTCGCGCTGGAGCTGTATCGACGGCATGGCGACCGTGTCGCCGGGTTGGTCGATCTGGCCGGCCCTTCGGGCAAGGCACTGGCCACCTTCCAGGGCACGGATGTCTTCAGCCACATGCTGCCGCTTCTGCGGGCCACCATCCGCCATGCGCAGGACTTCACGCGCCGCCTGTGGCGCAGCGTTGTGCCCACCACGTGGATCGCCGAGCTGGGTGCGATCACCCGCCAGCTCAACTTCGACCGACTCCGCGACGAGGACTTCCAGATCTACCTGGACCAGATGGCGGCGATGAACCCCGAGATCTTCTTCGAGATGCTCGGCGAAGCCAGCCGCCACACCGCCGAGGATCTGCTCCCGCAGATCCGCGTCCCCACGCTTGTGGTCGCGGGTGCTCACGATCGATTCGTGCCGCTGTCCACCTTGCGTGGGATTGCCTTCGCCATCCCGGACGCACAGTGGGTGGTCATCGAACACGGCACCCACGCGTTGCCGGCCGAGTATCCCGACGAGGTCGGTGAGGCGCTGCGGGGCTTCATTGCCACCGTGCCTGCGGTCGCCGCGAAGCCCTCCCCTGCTGTGGCCGCGGAGCCCTCCCTCGCGGATGCGCGGGCGCCCGCACACGAGTCGGCCGAGTAGCCAGCGACAACGAACCCGCCGTCGTGCAGCCGGCCTTCGTGGTCCCTCGGGCCCGCGGCCTGGGGCGTCGCCGGGATGCCCCCTCGCGCTCCCCGATCGACCTCGTCGCACTCACGGCGAGCTGCGGCTGCTGGTCCGTCGCCTGGACGTCCCCGCCGCGCGCTGCCGATCGACCTCTACGCACTCACGGAGCGCTGCCGCTGCCCGTCGGCACGTCGGCCGGCGGCGTGTCTGCCGTTGCGGGTGGCGTGTCGCCCGAGGGGACCGAGTCCTCGCCGTCGGCATCGGGTGTGGCCCCGCCGGCCTCCTCCTGCTCGATGACGTGGCGAACCAGACGCTTGAAGGTGTCGTTGCGCTCGATGTTGCGCAGGATCTTCACCAGGTCGTCGTGGGCCTTGGAGTCGTTGACCAGCTTGCCGAGGGTGCCATCACCCTTGTCGACCTTGCTGGCGATGCTGGCCGCAGACGCGGAAAACTTGTCGAGGTCGGCGAGGATCTTCTCGAAGTCCTCCACCATCTTGCCTTCGTCGTCGTACAGCAGCTTGGCGGCCAGGCTCTTGTTCTTGGGATCCTTGAGGTCCTCGAGCAGCTGGCGCAGGTCGGCCATGGTGCCGCGCGCGTCGTCGACCATCGGCTGGAACGAGTTGTCGAGCTTGGCCAGCGAGCGGTTGGCGCGGTCGACGAAGCTGTCGATGCCCACCGCGGTGTTTCGGATGGACCGCAGCGTGATGCCGAACTCTTCCTTGTACTCCTGGTCGTTGAGCAAGGCGCCGACCAAGCCCTCGCCTGCCGCCATCTGCCGGGTGATTTCCTCGACGTTCTCGAAGGTCCCCTTGACCGAGTTGATCGTGCGCTCGTCGTTGAACTGCGACAGCAGGTTGGAGAAGCCCGACAGGCTGGTGTCGACCTTCTCGGTCAAGCCGTCGAACCGGTCGCGAAACAGCTGGATGTCCTCCATCAGCGACGGGCTGGACTGGATCCGCCGCGCCTCGGGCTCGGACGGCAGCTCCTCGCGCATGCCCGGAGTGATGTTGACGAGCTGGTCGCCCAAGACGCCGTTGCTGGCGATGGTCGCCCGCGAGTCGTTGCGGATGAGCTCGAGCTTGTCCTCGAAGATCATCATCTGCACCTGCACGCGGCGATGGTTGGTGAAGTACCGGGCACAGACCCCGTCGGGGCCGGACCAGCTCACGCGCTTGGCTCGGCGCCGAAAGTCCCGCGTGACGCAGATTTCCTCGGGGGTGCAGTCGCTGTCGTCGAGGCAGGGCGCGTGCTGGCCCTTGGAGGCGTAGGGCTCGAGGTCGGCGCACAGTCCCGGAGGGCCGCAGAACAAGAACGCATCGCAGTGGTCGGTGCGGCCCTCGCCGTAGCGCCCCAGGTCTTCGCTGGCCGGCTCGCACTCGTACTCCACATTGACGAAGTCGATCGACGAGACCTTGCCGATCTCCACCCCCGCCAGCTGGACGGGCGAGCCCTTGCGCAGGCCGGGAATGGTGCGGAAGTCCGTACGGAGGGTCGTCTTTTGCTCCCAGGTGCCCTCGGACTGCCCAATGATGAACAACGAGATGAACAGCAGGACGCTGAGCACCACCACGAACACCCCGACCGCGAGCCGGGTCTTGGCTTCGCTTCTACGCGCCACCGTCGGGCCCCTTGGTGATCATGCTCGACCCCGGATAGACGCCGCTGGCGCGTGCCCGCCGGATCCGTCCGTGGATGAAGTCCCGCACCTGGGGTGCGGTGCTGTTCCACATTTGTTCCGCGCCGCCCACGAATGGAAACGCGCACTCGTGGAGCATCGCGATGCGGTCGGAGACCTTGTGGGCGGTAGGCATGTCGTGGGTGACGACGACGGAGGTCACGCCCAGCTCTCGCTGTAGCTTGAGGATCATGTCGCCGATGCGGGTGATGTTCTTGGGGTCGAGCCCCGTGGTTGGCTCGTCGTAGAGGATAACCTCGGGCTCGATCGCGATCGAGCGGGCGAGCGCCACGCGCTTCTTCATTCCGCCGCTGAGGCTGGCCGGCATCTGGTCCGCGACCCCCGCCTCGAGGCCCACCATCTCCAAACAGGCCAGAGCGCGGTCGCGGATGCGTGATGGCGCCCACTGGGTGTGCTCGCGCAGGGCGTAGCCGATGTTCTCCTCCACCGTCATGGAGTCGAACAGCGCCCCGCCCTGGAACACATAGGCGACGCGGCTTCGGACCTGGCGCAAGCCGTCCGCATCGAGGTCTGGAACCGAGCGGCCGTGGAACGTCACCTGCCCCGCGTCCGGTTGCAGCAGCCCGATCATCATCTTGAGGCACACGCTCTTGCCCCCGCCGCTGGCGCCGATCACCGTCAGTGTCTCCCCGGCATACACCGACAGACTCATATGCTCGTAGACCACGTGCTCCCCAAAGCGCTTGGTCACGTCGCGAAAATCGATGATGGGCTCAGCAGTCACGGTGACGCCTCAGAGTAAAGCACGGTCCGCCGCACGACCCAGCACACCAAGCCCCTCCGTCGGAGTGAGCCGCTCTTGCCTCCCTGCCACCCACCGGCCCGTCACACGACGAGGCGCCCACGGGCGCCCGCTTGGCGCCAAAGCGGAGCCTGTCCCTCCCACCCGGCACACGCTCGGGCACCCGCCTGGCGCAAAGCAAAGCCTGCTGCCTCCCACCCGGCCTGCCCGCCACACGCTCAGGCACGTACAGGCGCCCGCTTGGCGCGAAGCCTGCTCCCACCCGGCCTGCCCGCCACACGATCAGGCGCCGTCAGGCGCCCGTTTGGGGTGAAGCGTAGGCAGCTCCGCTGCCGCAGCGGGAGGGGCCTTTGCCAAAGGCCCCTTTCAAGACTAGAAAAAGAGCATGTTGAGGTAGAAGTCGGCGATGATCACGATGATGGCCGTCGCGGCGACCGTCTCGGTGGTCGCCGCTCCGACCGCTTCGGTGCCGATCTTGGTGTTGAAGCCCTGGTAGCAGCCGATAAGGCCCACCAACGCGCCGAAGAGCACCCCTTTGACGGAGCTGGCGATGTAGTTGAGCGGCTCGAGTTCGTCGATGTAGGTCTCGTAGAAGTAGCCAGCCGGGACGCCATAGATCCACTCGGCCACCAGCATGCCGCCGAACATCGCGATGATGTTGCCCCACGCGATGAGCAGCGGGACGGCCAGGGTGGATGCGGTCACGCGCGGCCACACCAGCTTCTTGTAGGGGTCGGCACCGAGGGCCGCGACCGCGTCGATCTGCTCGGTGACCTTCATCGACCCGAGCTCGGCGGTCATGCCCGCCGCCATCTTCACCCCCACCGTGATGGCGATGATGGTGGGGACGAGCTCGGGCACCAGGCCGAGCGAGACGACGTTGCCCAGCGCCATCGTGGCGCCGAAGTCGATGAGCCCCCACCCGAACTGCCAGGTGAGGATCATGCCGATGAACAGCGTGATGAGCGTCGCGATCGGCAGACTGCGAACACCCAGCTCGACCGTCTGATGCGCGATGTCGTCGAACGCGAAGGGACGGCGCGGCCCTACGCGGGCGAGCCGAAACACCATGCGGGCCAGACCGCCGAGCCACTCGAGCCCGGACAACACGATCCCGCCAAAGCGCTCCAACCCCTTCATCGAGGGCCTCTATCCAGGGTCGAGCGACAGCGTGGCATGGCCAGTTCCACTAGCCTCGCACGGGAAAGCGAAAACCGGCGACCACCTTCGCGAAGTCCTTGCGACCCCGTTCGAATTGCGTGGGGCTCGCCGAGTAGCGAAGGTCGAACAGACAGCCGTTCTTCTTGACGACCCACATCTCGTTGCGCCGTGCCACGCCGTCTAGCTCGGCGGTGACCACGGTGTGGAGGGCGGCGCGCCCGAGCAGCTTGGTCTGCTCCTGGCTGTCGACCTTCCACGCGGTCCAGTCGATGCGCATGTGATCGGTGTACTGGTCGAGGGTGCTGTCACCCTGATCGTCGCACTGGGCGTGCAGCTCGATCACACCCAAGTCGTTGTGAACCCAGGCGACCTGCACATCCTTGAGGTTCCGCACTGCATTCCAGCCCGCACCTGGATCACCGAAGCGAAAGGTCGTCTCCTTGCGCGCACGCTTGGGCGGCGTTCGATGAGCGTAGTAGGTGTCACCACGCCATCCCGCACAGCCCAACACGAACGTGAAGGCGAGGCATACGACGGCAGGGCGGAGACACGTCGGCAACTTCGGGCGCGGAGTCTAACAGAGCGGATCGCGCAGAACAGGGGGGTCGAGCACACAACGTCACGAACGATGACGATTTTGCCGTGCGAGCACACGGCCCTGGGGCCGGCCCAGATTGAGGACGCGTGAGCCCACCCCGTGCGGATCGGTGCGCATGCAGGGCCCCTGTCGCGCAGCCCGTTGCGCTTCAACCTGCGCAAGGCGGTGCACGAACCATGATCAAGGGCTGGTCGGTCCTGCCCCGGCCATCGCCATAACTGCGCGAGACCTGTTGCCGTTTTGCCACACTTGCCGGGCTGGCACCGATTTGGGCCCAGCGATTGCATCAGACAGGGCCGGAGACCGAGACCACTCATGCAGGCACAGACCTCCTCCGGCCGAGATCTCTCCACTGACCCCAAGGGAGTACTCATCCTGGCGCGCTCGCTGTTTCGGCAGATGCGCGATCAGGGCTACTCGAAAGAGCAGATCATCGGTCTTTCCACCCAGCTCATCCACCTGGTCAACGAAGACCTCCAAAAACCTCTCGTCGCCGAGTAGTCCCCCACGGGGCCACGGCCACGACTTTGCCAAACCCGTCTTTCGACCCCGCCGACGTCCTCGACGTCCGCGGGGTCGTTCGCATGCATCGTCCCCTCACCCGGCGGCAGGCGTCTCTCCAGTAGACGGCCAGCCTGGGCGTTGGGTATGCAGCCGGAGTCATGACGGCCTCCCCCTTCGCCACTCTCGACGATCTCGACGTCGACAACCGACGCGTGTTGGTTCGCGTCGACTTCAACGTGCCGCTGACGGGCGACGGCCAGGTTCGCGACGACACCCGGATCCGCGGTGCCCTCCCCACCCTGACCACGCTGCGCGAGCGCGGGGCCAAGCTGGTGGTCTGCTCGCACCTGGGTCGGCCCAAGGGCAAGGTCGTGCCCTCGCTGTCGCTCGAACCCGTGGGTGCGCGCCTGGCCGAGCTGCTGTCCGTCGACGTCAAGCTGGCCGACGAGGTGGTGGGCGACGGCGTCACCAAGCTCGTGACCGACGCCCGGGCGGGAGAGGTGGTCTTGCTGGAGAACCTCCGGTTTTCGCCGGGTGAAACGAGCAACGACCCCAAGCTGGCCCAGGCCCTGGCCGCCTTGGCCGACGCGTACGTCTGCGATGCCTTCGGCGCCTGCCACCGCGCTCATGCCTCGGTCGTGGGCGTGCCGCAGTTGGTGGGCGAGCGTGCCGCGGGGCGGCTGCTGGAGGCAGAGCTGCGCTCCCTCTCACGGCTGGTGACGGCCCCGCAGCGGCCGTTCGTGGCCATCGTGGGCGGAGCCAAGGTCTCGGACAAGCTCGGGGTGTTGATGGCTCTGGTGGAGCGTCTGGCCGCAGGCGACACCGTGGTGATCGGCGGGGCCATGGCCAACACCTTCCTCGCCGCATCGGGCCGAGAGCTGGGTGCCTCGCTGATGGAGCGCGAGCGGCAAAACGACGCGCGTATCGTGATGACCAAGGCCGCGGCCCGGGACATCCGGGTGATCCTCCCGACGGACCTGCTGGTCGGTGAGGGCATCGACGCCCCGAACGCCCGACTCCACGATGTACTGGCCGCGCCGCTGGGCGACGCGGAGATGGCCCTGGACATCGGTCCAGCCACGGCCAAGCGCTGCGCCGCCGCCATCGCCGACGCCGCGATGGTGCTGTGGAACGGCCCGATGGGTCTGTTCGAGAACCCGGCCTTCGCCGAAGGCACCCTCGCTGTCGCCAGGGCCGTCGCCGACTGCCCCGGCTATTGCGTGGTCGGCGGCGGCGACAGTGTGGCGGCCGTCAGCCAATCAGGGGTCGCCGATCGCATCGACCACGTCTCCACGGGTGGCGGCGCATCGCTGGAATTCATCGAGGGCAAGACCCTCCCCGGCGTCGCCGCACTCCACCGCACACAAGACTGATCCGCCATGCCTCGTACGATCTGGATCCTCGGAAACTGGAAGCAGAACCACCGACCCGAAGCTGCCGCGGCCTGTGCCCGCGGGGTGGCCGAAGGGTTGGGCGTCGCAATGGCCGACCCCGTCGCGGGTGTCGGTGAGATCCGTGTGGGCATCGCGCCCCCGTACCTCTCGCTTGCGGCTGCGCAACCGTTCACCGCCGGCAAGGGTGCGGTCGAGTTGCTCGCGCAGGATGTCTCGGCCCAAGACGAAGGCGCGTTTACCGGCGAGGTCGGGCCCGCCATGCTTCGCGACGCCTCCGTGCATGGCGCGATCGTGGGGCACTCCGAGCGTCGGGCCTACTACGGCGAGGACGACGCGGTGGTCGCGGCCAAGCTCGGCGCCGCGCTGGCCGGGGGGCTGCTCACGGTGCTGTGCGTCGGTGAGCGGCTCGAAGCTCGCGATGCAGGAGAGCACGAATCCACTGTAATTGCGCAGCTTTCTAACGCACTAGCTCGAGTAAAACCCGAGGCCATGGATGCGTCGCTGGTCATCGCCTACGAGCCAGTGTGGGCGATCGGGACCGGCCGCACCGCCACGCCCGCACAGGCCAGCGAGATGCATGGCGCCATCCGGTCGTGGCTCCGTGAGCGCTTTGGGGAGGCCGGTGCCGGCAGATCC
>JAHZJA010000918.1 GCA_022601155.1 Deltaproteobacteria bacterium
GCGGCTCGCTGCTGTGGTTGGTGCCCGACCACGTGTGCACCACCGTCAACATGCACGCCGAAGCGCTGTACGTCCGCACCGACTCGATCGTGGGCTCGGCGAAGATCCAGGCTCGTGGGCATCGGCCGTGGCTCGCTCTGGGAGCGTTGGCCCTGGCGGTGGCCGCCCCCAGCGCGGCGTGCCAGCCCATCACCACCGGGATCGAAGTGCAGCTCATCCTGCCCGCCGACGATACCGATCTCCAGCGGACCAACAACGCCTCGGTGGTCCTCGAGCCCGACGGCTTCACGCGCTCGGTCGTGACCGACGGCCTGGACTTCTTGCTGTCGTTCGACGTGCCGCCCGATGCCACCGTGCGCACGCTGGCCGTGTTCCTCGCCGACGACGACACCCTGCTCGCCTGGGGCCGGACGCCGCCGTTTTCCTACGGTGGCGCGACCGGGGGTCTGGCCCTGCTCATGGCCCGCCCCGGCGTCCTCACTCCGCTGGACCTCGGGTTCTCCGAGGCCGATGCCCTGGCCCTGGCCGCGCCCGTGAGCGACGTGGGCGTGCTGGTGATGACGCAGGACGGAGGCGGCATCTTCGTCGACGCCTACCAGCTCACATTGGTCACCACAGCCTCGCTCGACGATCCACCCGCCGCGGACGACGGCATGTTGGTGGGGGCCGGCGATGGTGGCGTGGTTCGTGTGGCATGGCGCGACGGCCTGGCGGCGTGGCGTTTCGACGCGCTCGACAACTCGTGGACGAGCCTGGACCTCGACGGCGATCTACAGGCCCGCCCGGGGGCCGGTGCATGGCACGACATCGAGTCCGATACCCTTTGGATCGTGGGCGGAGGAGAGGCCGACGATGTGCTCGAGCTCCCGCTGCTGGGCACCGACGCCCGTACGGTGACAGCCGTCGAGGGACTGGCGCTCGACGGGCCGCGGCGCGAGGCCACCGCGACCATGCTCGATGGCCACCTCGTCGTGGTGGGAGGCGACGACCCGCAACTGCCCCTGGCCTGGCGAGCGGATGCCAGCGAGGGCGCCGGTGAGCCCATGGCGTGGACCGCCAGCGGTTGCGAGCAATCCGCGGACTCTCCCATCCGGGTGCTGTGCCTCGGTGGCCAGCGTGACGGAGCCTCCACCGCCGACGCCATCGAGCTGAGCATCGATACGGGTGCACTGACGGCCGAGGTCCGAACCGCACTGCTGCCCGCTCCCATCGGTGACCCGCAGCTGTTCGTCGACGACCGTGCGCTGTATGTGGAGGGTGACGGCCGCTGGGTTCGCATCGATCGCTCCGACGGGACCGTGACCGAGCCTCCCGGCCCAGCGCCGCGGGGAACGGGCGGGTCGACCGCGCCCTTGCCCAGCGGGGCCACGTTGATGGTGGGTGGCCGTGATCTCGACGACGCCGCGTTGGAGCAGTGGCTAGTGTTCGGGCCCGACGTGACGCCCTGAACCAGTGCACCCGCCAACGGCGTGGAGCACCGCGCACGGTCCCCGTGTCACGCCGCGCTTGGGGCCAAAGCCACGGCCGCTGCGCATCGAAGACTCGACGTTCGTGCTCACCGTGGGGCCCAGCGATGCCGGACCCGTGGTCTCGTGGGCGACAACCCATGAAGGCGACGCCACGATCGGGCTGGACCTGGAGTCCGAAGCGCTGTGGGCCAAATCCTCCACCACGTTTCGGGCCCTTGACCAAGTGCGGCGTCGCCCATCGTGTCTCGATGGGCACGCTGCGGCGTCGGGCTGCAGTGGCACGCCTGCCGATACCGGCCGAGTACGTCGACGGGGCATGGGGGAGCCCCCAAGCTCTCCCGTCGTCGCGCGTCCTGGCGGCGGGGCCGAGCTCTCGCCCATCGCCGATGCTTGGCGTGGACGGGGCCGAACCGGCCAGTGATCGCGCGGCGGCGGACCGGCGACCACGAGCGCGCCGCCGATCAGTCCCCCGCGAGGCGCAGCAGGATCTCCAGCCGCCCCTCGATGCCCTGCGCGTTGAAGCCCTGGAGTACCACTTCTCCGATCTCGAACCGCGTCCCCAAGATCGCGTTGAGGTGATGGACGAGGCCGTTGGTGACCCGCACGTTGGACCCCGACTCATCGAGCATCGCCTCGAAGAGCTGCTGCCCCTGCCCGCCAGACTCTGGGCCGATGTGCAGCTCCCCGGTGATGTCGAGGCCCGCGTCCTCGAAGTCCCGGAGCAGCTGCGCCGTGGGTTCGTTGTTGACGGTCGAATGTTTGATCGTCCGAGGAAAGTACTGCTCGACCTCGAAGTCCGCACCATCCCCATTGGCGTCGGCGGCCTCCACCATCCCGTCCACGACGTCCACCGTGAACACGTCTCGGGTCGAGACCTTGCTGGTCGCGCCAAAGCGGTTTCCTGGATTGCTGGTGTTGTCATTGGCCACCGCTCGCTTCATCACGTTGATCTCGAACTCGTAGCTTCCGTCGCCATCGGCCCGGTATCGGGATCGCCAGTGATAGCCCCCGTCCGCGTTGGTCTCGACCGCGATGTGTTCGCCCTCGAATTCGATGACCTCGGCGCTGAGGTCTTGGCGATTGACCATGCGAAAGAAGGGACTGTCTCCGCGATTGGGTCCATACCGCTGCAGCGGCGTCTGTGCGACCACACTCGCGCTGTGCCGATCGGCGGCGAGGGCTTGCGCATCATGGTCTCCGTACGTGGGACTGCCAGGCTCCCCACCAGCGGCCTCTGGGTCGAGATCGTCACCCAAGTCCTCCGCGGGTCCGTCCTCCACGCCCCACGCCCGCTCGACCTGCTCCACGCCTTCCTCCAGGAGTTCCTCGCCCTCGATAATGAGCTCCTCTCCCCCCTCGACCAGATCCCCGGCGTCGTCGACCGGGATTTCCCCGGGAGCCACCGCGCCCGCCCACAGCCCTGCGACGCCGATATAGTCGAGGACTTTCTTCCACCGGGGCCTAGTGTCGATACCACCGTCGGCGGGACGAAGGTTGTGCTGACTGTCGACGAAGTATCGTTTGCCGTCCCGCGGGCTCGTCCATGCAGCGATCAAGAACCGCCGGCCGCCGGGTGGCGTTGCGCATGGCTCGTCGACGTACAGCCGCACATCGTCCCGATGAAGACCATCGGCGACCACCTCATACAACTGCTCGTTGCCGTTGCGATGGTTGACGAGGGCCTCGGTCACCGCATGGGAGAGCCCGTGCTCGCTCTGCGCCACTTCGATCAGGCGCTCCGATGAGGTCTGTTGGTCTTCGACGATGGCAAGCACCTCGGACTCCGACGCATTGGCCAGATCGACGTCGGCTCGGAAGCCAACCGCACTGATGGACTCGCGTTCGCCCTTGCCGGACGCGGGCAACCGGTCACACGCGCCTGCCCCGAGGGCAAGGATGCACAGCCCCCACCAGGCGCCAAGACCGTTCGGACACTGCTTGCTTCGTTCGTCGCTGCTACTCATCGAGAATCCTCTGTGTGTTGTGACTGGAGATGCGGCGGAGCCAACGCCCGCGGCGCCTCCGGGCACGTGCGGTCGTCGGGGGTGCCCCAGGCCTGCGCGTCGACAACGCCAGCGCCGCAGGTGCCCGGGGGCACGGGCACGGGAAACCCGCATCAGAAAGTCACCGGATGGCAGCGGGGTTATTCGCCGATGCCATGGATTCCCTCGACCTCGGACCTCGCGGTTGAGTCGCCGGCGACGCCGCGTCGATCAGCGCGGCCCCGAACCATAGGTGCGCGGTCCAGACCCCCCTGTGGAGCGAACCGCCGTCCGGCCCGCCGCGGCAGTGAGCATCGCGCGGGCGCGGGGGCAGCTGCGTACCTGGCCTCGCGTGCTCGGCCGTTGCGCCACACTGGCGGCGAGCCACACTTGCAATCGCACGCGATCGATCCAACGCTCCGGTCGCCGTGGGAGGAGCCGTCGCCATCGCCATCGTTGCTGGGGTCGCTACGCTGGCGGTGGTCGTCGCGCGTGGGGGACTGTCCGGGGCTCGCTTCACGATCAACGTCCGTGGCCCCGAGCCCGACGACATCCGCATCAAGGGCAACGTACCCGGTCACGCCACCAATGAGGTCGCGGCGTTCATCGCCGATCTCGAGCTCCCCAAGGGGTCCAAGGTGTGGGGCATACCGGATGGCGAGCGGGTCTCGGTGCAGTTTTCCTCCGAGGTCCCCGAGTTCCGTCGGCAACGCCTGCGAAACTTCTTCTACCTCAAGCAGTAGGCCGTCGCGCGAGCACCCGAGCCAGGTGTCGAGCGGTGGGCTCCGTCCCCGCCCACCCTTCGTCGTGCCACACCACCTCGAGCCCGGCCTGGGTCACCAACGCAACCGCCTCGCCCGTGTCGAGCAGGAACCTTCGGCTGGGCCGAGGATGACGGGCCAGGTTGTCGACGGTGGGATGGACCCACAGCAGCAGGCCGTCCTGCGCCAGGGCCTGCACGACAGCAGGCAACAGGTCGCGCTGCACGAAGTGGTTGCACAGCACCAGGTCCCAGGGTCCAGGCGGCAGAGGGTCGATCGTCAAGTCGGCCTGCACGACCGCGAAGTCCACCCCGGCCCGGGCCGCCGACTCCACCGCCAGCCCCAGCGCGACCTCGGAGACATCGACCAGCGTGACCGACAGCCCACGCTGAGCCAGCCACGCCGCGTCGGCACCCGTGCCCCCGGCGATGTCGAGCGCCCGCCCGGCTTTGGGCAGTCGCTCCGCGAGCTCGAGCAAGGTCGCGGCCGGGGTCCCACGCCGATGGCCACTGGCCCGATACTTTGCATTCCACCGGTCTCGGTCGCCGCCGCTCATGTCTGCCACCGTAGCCGATCGAGCGACGAGGCGTCGGCAACCGTGACCATACCCGGAGCCGCGATCCATGCCCCCAGCTCCAGGCGATGCGAGCAGGACCCCGGCCGGCGAGCACCCTCTACGCTCACTCGGTCGCAGCGACGGACCTCAACACCAGGGGCGCGTACCCCTCCCTCATGCAATACGCGATGCCGGTCGGCCAGTTGGCCTCACTGGGATTCCTCCACCGATCGATCCGATCTTCGTCCATCCAGTGGTTGTCGAGACTGCCACACCTGTCGGTTCGGGGCAGCTGAGCTCCATGAGGGCAGTAGTTCCGAATCTTCTTCGAGATATCGTTGGGGGACCAGATGTTGCTCCGCGAGAAGTCCAACGTCCACTCGCTGACCGGATCCCGATTGACGGTCAGGTTCATCGGTGTGAACCAACCCCGGTTGGCCAGCGCGATGAACTCGCCATGGAACGTCTCGTTGACTCCTCTTGGCGTATTGAAGGCAAAGTTGAACAGCCTGAACGTGTCCTGGTCGAACTGCTGCTGCTCGAGATATTGGGCGCAGAAGAAGCTGAACAGCTGTGATGCGATCGCCCCCAGGCTGTGTCCCACCACGTGAATGTCGAGCGACTGCCCCTCGAGCTCCAGCAGCCGGTCCCGCAAGGCATGGCCCTTGGCGCTGCTCATGTAGTTGTTGGCACGGGCGTAGAATCCAGCCCCCACCTTCCCTTTGTCCATCGTCTCGCCCGTCCAAGGGTTGGTAGGGGTGGCGTTGTTGATGGTCGCCCCTCGTGCGTCCTGCAAAAGGTCGCCGATCGCCGTGCCCGGCTTGGTGAGGTCGAATTGAGTGCCGCGGAACGACACGATCAGACTGACACCATCGTTGTGCTCGGCCTGGAATACCTGCACGACGTCGGTGCTGTATTCCGCCACGCGTGCATGGATCACGGCCGTCCCGCCCGGCATCGTCACGACGATCGGTCCCGCGCC
>JAHZJA010000919.1 GCA_022601155.1 Deltaproteobacteria bacterium
GGTCCGTGGTGGTGCCACGGACGAGCACGAGCCGGGATGACCGACCCTCGTCCGTCGAGGGCGTCGAGCGTCGGCCCGTGGTCGCGGCGCCCGAGGGCCTGCGCTGCGGAGGCGGCGGTACCTGCTGCCGCCTCTATGGAACGGTGATGCTCTCGACCGACGAGGCGCGGCGGGTTCGGACGGTGATCCCCAACTGGACGGTCGGTCCCGTCGGGGCGGAGCAATGGTTCACACCGCTGCGGGGGTCGGAGCCCACGCCGGTCTTGGCCGCGATCGCAAGAGACGGCGCCTGCGGATGGCTGCGAGATGATGGCCTGTGCGCGGTGCATGCGGCGGGAGGTGCTCGCGCCAAGCCGGTCGGGTGTCAGCTGTTCCCGCGGGCGTTCGTCGACGATGGCGAGACGGTGACGGTCTCGCTCAAGCCCGAGTGCCCCTGCGTCCTCGCGCCCCGGACACACAGCGTGGAACCACTGGTCGACCCGCAGTGGACCCACGCCGACCAACTCCCGGCGACGGTGGTGGTCGATAGCATCTTCACTGCGGTGGGCTTGGTTGATGGGCGCAGTGCGCCGCGAGCCGACTACCGGCAATGGATGGCGATGTTGCGCCAGCGCCCCACGCCCCACGACCCGTTCGCAACCGCATGGGCGCTGGCCGATGCCATCGAAGCCGACGGCCTTGGTGCGCCCCTCGACGAGGCCTGGAAGGCGACGGCACCTGCGGCGGCGCTGGTGCGACCGTGGCTGCTCGCGCTCCACGAGCACGCGGCCGCGAGGGCTCGCGAACACGCGGCATGGCGAAGTGAGCGCGACCTGGTGCGCCAGGCGAGCTCGGCACTGGCGATGCTGACCCTCGTCTTGCGAGATGGTGCCGCACTGGCGGAGGCGCTCGCGGTGGCACCGTCGGCGCCCGACCAAGAGGCACGGTACTGGAGCGCACGGCTCCACGGTCATCAATGGGCGCGCAGCGGCTCGGTGGTCACGGCACTTCGAGACGACGCGCTCCGGGGCTGGCTCGCCCGCTCGCTCGTATTGGTGGTGCCCGAGCGCGCCGACGACCCAGACTGGCGAGCGCCTCTGGCTCTGGTCGAGGCGTTGATGCGTGCGCACGGGATCGGGGCCTATGTCACCGATCTCGTGCTCGACTAGAACTCGTACATCACCGTGCCGTACGTCGGGATCGTCAGGACGATGGTCCCGGTGAGGACCTGTTGCTCGGCGATATAGGCGTTGCGGATCGGGGTGAGGTTGACGACGATCTCTGCGCCCTCGATGTTGTCGCACGGATCGTTGTTGTCCTCGTGCGCGATGTCGAGGGTGGCCGCGCCCGGTCCCAGCGCTTCGAACTCGCCGCTCCAGCAGCTGCCGAACATGTGCTTGACGCAGCCGCCGCTGTAGCTGACCGTGAGCAGCAGCTCGTTGTTCATGATCTGGGCGTTTTCGATGGTGAATGGATCGGCGGACTCGAGACCGGTGCAGATGGTCGGGGTGGGGCTCGCGGGGCAGGGCTGCTCGGTGCAGATCCACTCGCCCGCTTGGCAGATGCACTCGTTGCAGCCGTTGGTCGGGTTGTCCTCGGGCGGGCATGTCTCGCCTCCGGAGCTGCCGTCGTCGGTGCTCACGAGCCCCGTGCTGGTGGGGTCGCCTTCGGTTCCGGTCGAGCAGGCCTGCTCGGTGCATGCCCACTGGCCATCGACACACTGACAGTCGTTGCAGGGATCGACGGGAGCCGGGTCGGTGCACATGGCGGGACCGGTGCCACCTACGGTCGCAGTGGAGCCGGGGCAGGCCAGCTCGGTGCACGCCCAGACACCGCCGTCGCAGATGCACTCGTTGCACTCCTGCATCCGAGTCTCGCCCGGGCGGCATTGCTGCCCGTCGGTATCCCCGCTCACGGGGTCGCGACCGAGATTGCGGTCGGGGAGATCGCAGGCGACCACGGCCAGTCCCGCGAGGAATCCGGCGAGGGCGAGAGTCAGTGACGTTCGAATCAGATCGAGTGGCAGCGGCATTCGGGACGAGAACCCCAGGTAGGTTTCATGGAGTCATAGTGCGCGGAGGCTCACACCCGTTGGGCATCCGTTCGAATTTCTTCGTCGGCAGACGAGAAAAGACGAGGGCGATCACTCGAGGCAAGTGGTGCGTACACGCGGTGCGAGAGCGGCACCGGGGTGGGCGGCGAGGAAGGCCCGCGCCGCTGCGGCTCCCTTGTCTCGCTGTCCTGCTTCGCACAGAGCGACCGCGCGCAGAGCTCGACGTTCCTGGGCGAGGACGCCCTCGGGGTATCGCTTCGCATGCGTCGCCAGCCGGGCCAGGGCGCGCCGAGGTTGATCGTCGATCAGTGCGGCACGAGCTCGTCCGAGCAGACGGTTCTCGTCGGCAAGGGTGCTGCCGACCCCTGGGTCGTTGGTGTGCGGGGTCGAGCCCCCACGCGTCGAGCCCCCACGATGGGTACGGCCGGAGCGACGATGGCTGGAGCGAGCCTGCGAGTCGGAGTCGTGATCGGTGGGCGCGGTGTCGGGCTCGGATGCTCCCGCCGCGGCGTCTGGATTCACCATCGGCTCGGCCTCGGTGGGCTGCGGCGCGTCGGCACGCACGCCTTCGGGAGCCGCGGGGTCGAGCTGCGCGCCCGGCAACACACCGTCGCTTGGCAGCGAGCCTTCCGCAGCGGTCGTGTCGTGGCCGACGATGCGCTCGAGCGGCGCGACGCCGGGCCCGGCGGACCGTGACGAGCCGGTGGTGCGGAACTTGGCTTCGGGGGCGGTGGCCTGGGCTCCGCCGCGGCGCTCGGCCGTACCCGATTGCGACGGCGAGATCACATCGTAGCCGGCCTGGTTGGCGGGCTCTCGGGTGTCGGCGGAGGTGAGGACTTGGCCACCCATCCACCAAAGGGCGAGCGCAGCGGCGACCAGGCCGCCCGCCATGGCGCCGCGTCGCAGCCACCCGCCTGCCGCGGAGGGCACGGGGGCGACGACATCCGACTGCACTCGGCTCCACACGCGCTGGTGGACCGCGACGGGGATCTGCTGCTCGGCGATATACGCATCGAGCATGTTCGATGCATCGGCATCGAATTCCACGTCGGCCACGGGTGCATCGTTCATGCGGTGCGGCTCCTCAACGAAGCACGGCCGTCGTCCGCGGCACGAAGCCGGGTGACGGCACGTTGGAACAGCTGTCGGGCTGCGCGTAGCCGGGAGTAGGCGGTGTTGAGCTTGATGCCGAGCAGATCGGCGACCTCGGGCATGGCCAAACCCTCCACCTCACACAGCTCGAAGATCTCGCGTTTTTGGGGGTCGAGGTCGGCCAGGAACCGCTGGACGAACGCCGCGGCCTGGCCACGGCGGGTGTGGGCCTCGGGATCGGGCGCAGCGGCGGGCTGAGGATCGACCAGCTGCAGTCGTCGTTGCTCGCGGCGACGGCTGCGACGGTGGTTGCTCACCACGCCCCGCGTCTGGTGGTACAGCCACGTCGTCATGGCCACCCGTCCGTCGTAGTCGCCCAGTCGGCGATGCACCACCAAGAAGACCTCGTGCATCACGTCCTCGACCGACGCCTCGGGAATGCCCATCCGCCGTACGATCCTCCACACGAAGCCGGAGTACTGGCTGTAGACGTCTTCGAGCTCGAGCGTAGCGGGCGCATGTGTAGACGTGGGGCCCCGCCTCCCGGAAACCGCTTCCGGTGCGTGCCCCCCCACGTGCTGTTGTGGTCCGTCGCCCACGCAATCCGTCACCGAAATCGTACCTCGATGCCAGCACCCGCTCGGCCGCCGATTCGCGGGGTGTGGTAGACGAGGCCGTCGGCCGCGGGGAAGGCGCTAAACCGGGCGCGGACCAGCGCAACGAGGGCCTCCCCGCCGATCCACAAGCCCAGACGTCGGCGCAACGCGGCGGGACGCCACACCAATGCAGCTCCAGCCGCGGCCGCCAGACGTAGGGCATTGGCCGAC
>JAHZJA010000920.1 GCA_022601155.1 Deltaproteobacteria bacterium
CATGCCGATCGCATCGGTGGCCACCAGGTGCTCGACCTCGCCCGCCTGGTACATCGCGACCTGGGCGTTGCGGGTGCGCGGAGACAGGGCACCGAGCACCACCGCTGTGCCGCCGTGCTGCTGCCGCAAGGCCTCGGCGATCGCGTAGACATCCTCGGCCGAGAATGCGACGACCGCGGTCCGGGCGGGCAGGCTGCCGAGGCCGTGGGTCCCCGTGTACGTCAGCCGCGACAGCCGAGGCGCGCTGTCGATGACCGCCGTAGGCACCAGTTGTTCGACCAACGGGCGCATGGTGTCCGCCCCGAGGAACCATGTCTCGAGCCGGCCCCGCGCGTTGAGCAGCCGCTGGGTGAAGGTGTGCCCGCGCTGGTGGTGCGCCGCCAGCTGCACCTCATCGACCGCAACGAAGTCGACTTCACGGTCGGGCATCGACTCCACGGTGCACACCCAATAGCGGGGCCGCGCGGGAACGCGTTTTTCCTCCCCGGTGAGCAGGGCGACCGCGTTCTCGCCGATCCGGGCGGTGACTCGATCGTAGACTTCGCGCGCCAGCAGCCGCAGCGGAAGACCGATGATGCCGGTGTTGTGCCGCAGCATCCGCTCGATGGCGCGGTGCGTCTTGCCCGTGTTGGTCGGCCCCAGCAGGGCGGTGATGCCGGTCCCCGGGGGCTCGGCGCCGGTCGCGGACAGGCGCATCACCTCTAACGTACCGCACAACCCATGGTTCGCCCGAAGGCTGTCTACCGACGACGACAGACCGGTGCGGTCGCAGATCTCGCCCGCGTCGTAGCGGCCTCCACCGCTTGCACCTCGGCTCGCGCAGTGGTGCCCTACCGCTCGTGCAGTACTCGATCGGCGTCGCGGTGATCTTGATGGCGGCCTGTGCCAACCGGCCCGGGTCCGAGGCCGGCGAAGCGGGCAGCCCGGCCGAGACCACCCGCGGTTCGGGGGGTACCCAGCCGAGCACGGCCGATCCCGCCAGCGGCGACGATGGCAGCGCTGGCACCCCCACCCCGACGACCACCGACGATGACTCGACCGCGGGCGCGCCCGCCATCGTCGCGAATGTGGAAGGCGTGACGACCAGCGGCCGCTCCGGCGGCTACACATTCGCGGTGACCCTGCGCAGCCCCGATACCGGGTGCGATCAGTACGCCGATTGGTGGGAAGTGCTCGATACCGACGGCGCCCTGCTCTACCGCCGAATCCTCGCCCACAGCCACGTCGACGAGCAACCCTTCACCCGCACGGGAGGACCGGTCGCCATCGATGCCCAGACCGAGGTCTGGGTTCGGGCGCACATCCACGGCGCAGCGGCAGCCCCCGAGGGCTACGGCGGACAGATGATGCGCGGCACGGTCAGCGGCGGGTTCACGGTCGACGATGGCGACGCGCTGCCCCTACTCCACGAGCAGCCCCCGCTGCCCGAGAGCTGCGCGTTCTAGGGCTCGATCCGGTCGCAGTGACGGTGCCGTCGGGTCTACGAGCGACCGCGGCCGCGATGCTCACGAGGAGCCGGGCCCGACGCCGATCTCCGAGCCTGGCCCGACTCAACCGGCCGCGGTCGAGCAGGTCGTTCGAGCACCAACAACACACCGGCCATGACCTCGAGCAGGCCGTGAAACCGCACCATTCGAAAGTAGCCGTCGCCGGCCATCTTGATGTCGAGCAGCGACCACGCCGCGATCCCTGCGGTGATGATGGCCGCGATCACGATGGCGGCCAAGCCCAGATCGCGTCGAAGATCGCGGTAGCTGGCTCGAAACGACATCGTCGTCGACCGCCCGCGCGCCTCATCGGGGAGCATGTGCAGCCACATCGCATAGTGAACCGACTGCATCAGGCAAAACGCCAGCACCAGCCGCAGGCCGAGGTTGGGTGGTAGCCCCGGGGCCAGTCGCCACAGCTGCACGGTCGGCCCCAAGAGCAGCGGGTGCCGCTGCATGCCGCCAAACTCGCGGGCCAAGTACAGGCCCAGGGGGCTGAGCAACAGCGCCATTGCCATCACCAGCACGACAATCGGAATCCAATGTAGTCGTTGCCGTCGACGTCGCCACATCCACCACAGGGCTACCGCGAACACGTTGTGCAGATGGCCGAAGACGATCTCATCCAACGACCCCAGACTCACGAAGGCCGCACCACACAGCAACAGCGACGCGGCGGCCAGCAGGCGGCGGCGCAGCGGGGTGCGGGCGACCAGGGCGACCGCAGCCGCACCGACGAAGCCCCACACCAGATCGCCGCCAAGGCCGTCCCACAGCAGGGGGACCCCAGCCAGGAGCCATAGTGGTCGGCGCTGGCCATACCCGGTGCGGACGACCAAATACCGAATGTCGGACACCACATGCGGCACGCCCCACACGATGGGTCCCAATGCCAGCAGCATGAGCGGGGCGAACAACGTGCCCAACAGTGACGTCACCACGACGGCGGTAAACATCATCGCCACCCGTAGCTCCCGATGGCGCACGAGCACGCGGCCGGCTCGTCCCAGTCGCCGCAGCCACCATCGTCGCGCGCGATCGGCCAGGCCCAAGGGGCCCACGATGGTTGGCGACGCTGCTGCGCCCGCTGGCCAACCGGGCGTCGACGCGCTCATGTACGGATGAACTCTTGGTCGGGTCTCATGGCCATGTTCAGCCGCGCCTGCTTGCCCTGTGGCAGATCGATGACCCTGGAGATATCGCCGCGGCCGGCCAACACCTGCACCGTGTACTTTCCCGCGGGCAGTCCATTGATCGCGAATACCCCCTGTGCATTGGTGGTGGTCTCTCGGGCCTGGGGCAGGCAGGTGCATTGGACGACGATCAGCGCACCAGAGATCCACTCGTTGGTATCCGATTGCCTCACGACTCCGAGGATGCCGCCTTGGCCGCCTGGATCGTCGTTCGTCGTGAA